>NZ_JBEXNT010000086.1:0-33545 GCF_040611255.1 Kitasatospora sp. NPDC002965
CGTACCCGTGCGGCCGGGGCGGCGACCGGCCCGACCGGCGGGCGGTGCGGGGCTCATCCGCCCGTCCGCCGGTCGACCGGACGGTGACGCGCCCACCCTCCAGGGGCACTTCGGTCGTGCCGAGCGGCGCGTCGCCCGGCTCCCTCCCCCGTCGAGGGGAGTCCCCCGTCCTCCGGAAGCGGGACGAGGGGAACGGCGGGGAGGGAGCCGCCCCGGACCTGCCGGGGCCCATGCTTGACGGACCATCGCCAGACCAGAAGTGAGGCCCACGCCATGCCCCCCACCTCCCACCAGGGCCATGTGGTCGTAGCTCCCGACAAGTTCAAGGGCACCCTGGAGGCCGCCGAGGCCGCCGCCCGGATCGCCGCCGGCATCCGCCGCGCCGCCCCCGGTACCGAGGTCCGCGAACTGCCCGTCGCCGACGGCGGCGAGGGGACCCTGGCCGCCGCGCTCGCGGCCGGCTTCGCCCGCGTTCCCGCCAAGGTGGCCGGCCCGACCGGCCTGCCGGTGGACGCCGCGCTCGCCGTCCGGGGCGACACCGCCGTGGTCGAGCTGGCCCAGGCCTCCGGGCTGGCCCGGCTCCCCGGCGGCCGGACCGCCCCGCTCGCGGCCGGCTCCTACGGGGTCGGCCAGCTGATCGGCCGGGCCGTCGGGCTCGGGGCGAAGCGGATCGTGCTCGGCCTCGGCGGAAGCGCCTGCACCGACGGCGGGGCCGGGATGGTCCAGGCGCTCGGCGTCTCGCTGCTCGACGGCGACGGCGTCGAACTCCCGCCCGGTGGAGCGGCGTTGCGGCGCCTGGAGCGGATCGACCCCGGACGGCTCGCCGGCACCCTGGCGGGCGTCGAGATCGTGGTCGCCTGCGACGTCGACAACCCGCTGCTCGGTCCGCGCGGCGCGACGGCCGTCTACGGCCCGCAGAAGGGCGCGAGCGCGGAGGACCTGCTGGTCCTGGAGGAAGCTCTGACCCGGTTCGCCGACGTGGTCGGCGCGACGGTCGGCCGCGAGGTGCGCGACGCCCCCGGCGCGGGGGCCGCGGGCGGGGTCGGCTTCGCGGCGCTCGCCCTGCTGGGCGCCACCATGCGACCCGGCATCGAGCTCCTGCTCGACCTGCTGGGTTTCGACGCGGCCGTGCGCGGGGCACGCCTCGTCGTCACCGGCGAGGGCTGCCTGGACGCGCAGACGCTCCACGGCAAGGCCCCCGCCGGCGTCGCGGCGGCCGCCGCCCGGGCGGGGGTCCGGGTGGCCGCCGTGGCGGGACGGGTGGAACTGTCCGAACGCGAGTGGCGGGCGGCCGGCTTCGCCGCCGCGTACGCGCTCAGCGAGTTGGGCGAGCAGCCCGGTGACGGCCTGACCAGGGCGGGAGAGCTCGCCGAGGTCGCGGGGGAGCGACTGGCGGCGGAGTTCCTCCACCGGTGACCGGCGCGGGCCCTCGTAGTTTCCTCCATTGACGATTTGTTGAAGGCGGCCCTAGGCTCCGGGCCATCCTTCGGCGCACCCCACCCCTCGACCAGGTTTCGGAGGTCCCCCATGCCCATCAGCGAGACCGCGGTGATCCGCTCCCGCCGGGTGGTCCTGCCGGACGGCGAGCGCCCCGCGGACGTGCTGGTCCGGGACGGGAGGATCGCGCGGATCGCCGCGCACGGCTCCCTCCCCGCCGGTGGCCACGCGCTCACCGACCTCGGTGACACCGCGCTGCTCCCCGGCCTGGTCGACACCCACGTGCACGTCAACGAACCCGGCCGCACCGAGTGGGAGGGCTTCGCCACCGCCACCCGGGCGGCCGCCGCCGGCGGTGTCACCACCGTCGTCGACATGCCGCTCAACTCGGTGCCGCCCACCACCACCCCGGCCGGGCTGGAGGTCAAACGGAAGACCGCGGAAGGTCAGGCCTGGGTCGACCTCGGCTTCTGGGGCGGGGCCGTGCCCGGAAACCTCGCCGACCTCGAACCCCTGCACCGTGCGGGCGTGTTCGGCTTCAAGTCCTTCCTGGCGCCGAGCGGCGTCGACGAGTTCCCGCACCTCGAACAGGCCGATCTGGAGGCCGCCCTCGCCGAACAGGCCCGGATCGGCGCGCTCGCCATCATCCACGCCGAGGACCCGGCCGTCCTCTCCGCCGCACCGCAGCAACCCGGCGTCCACTACCGGGACTTCCTCGCCTCCCGACCCGCCGGTGGGGAGACCGCCGCGGTGGCCCGGCTGCTCGACACCGCCCGGCGCACCGGCGCCCGGGTGCACGTCCTGCACGTCTCCTCGGCCGCCGTGCTGCCGCTGCTCCGCCGGGCCCGCGCGGACGGTGTCGAGGTCACCGCCGAGACCTGCCCGCACTACCTGACCCTCACCGCCGAGCAGGTCCCGGACGGCGGCACCGCGTTCAAGTGCTGTCCGCCGATCCGTGACGAGGCCAATCGCGACGCCCTCTGGGAGGCCCTGGCCGCAGGGGAGTTTGCCGCGGTCGTCTCCGACCACTCGCCGTCCACCCCCGACCTCAAGCTGCTGCCCGAACGCGGCGGCAGCGGGGACTTCGCAGCCGCCTGGGGCGGCATCGCCTCGCTCCAGCTGGGCCTGCCCGCGGTCTGGACCGAGGCCCGGCGGCGCGGTCACACCCTCTCCGACGTGGTCCGCTGGATGTCCGCAGGCCCCGCCGGGCTGGCCGGCCTCACCGGGACGAAGGGCGCCGTCGCCGTCGGCCACGACGCCGACCTGGTGGCCTTCGACCCCGACGGCCGCTTCGCCGTGCACGCCGCCGACCTGCACCACCGCAACCCCGTCACCCCGTACGCGGGCCGGACGCTCACCGGCGCCGTCCGCACCACCTGGCTGCGCGGCCGGGTCGTCGACGTCGCCGGCGAGCCGTTCGGCGTCCAGCTCACCCGCCCGCGGCCCGCCGGCTCCGGGCCCACCGGTCCCGTGTCCACCGGTCCCGGGCCCGCCCGGTCCACCCGTCCGACCCCCGGCCCCGAGGAGTCGCAGTGACCACCGCCCCCACCCCGAAGGCCCCGTTCACCGAGCTCGTCGACCTGGCCTCCCGTCGGCTCGGCGCCGGTGTCGTCGCCACCAACGAGGACACCTTCGCCGACGCCGAGAACCTGCTGGTCGCCGAGGCCGCCGTGTTCCGCCCGCACACCTTCGGCCACAAGGGCCAGATCATGGACGGCTGGGAGTCCCGGCGGCGCCGGGGCACGGGTGCCGAACAGCCGCACCCCACCGACGAGGACCACGACTGGGCGGTCGTCCGGCTCGGTGCCGCCGGAGTGATCCGCGGCCTGGTCGTCGACACCGCGCACTTCACCGGGAACTACCCGGAGAGCGCCTCCGTCGAGGCCGCCTCGATACCCGGCCACCCCTCGCCCGCCGAGGTCGCGGCCGCCGCGTGGGTGGAGATCCTGCCGCGCACCCCGCTGCGGGGCGACACCGCCCACGCGTTCGCGGTGAGCAGCGCCACCCGGTTCACCCACGTACGGCTCAACATCTTCCCGGACGGCGGTGTCGCCCGGCTCCGCGTCCACGGCGAGGTGCTTCCCGACCCGCGCGAGCTGGACGGCCTCACCTTCGACCTGGCCGCCCAGGAGCACGGCGGTGTCGCCGAGGCCGCCTCCGACCGCTACTTCTCCTCCCCGCACAACCTGAACGCTCCCGGCCGCGCCTCCGTCATGGGTGAGGGCTGGGAGACCCGGCGTCGGCGTGACAAGGCCAACGACTGGGTGCGGATCGCCCTGGCCGGGGGCGGCGAGGTCCTGGCCGCCGAGGTGGACACCACCCACTTCGTCGCCAACGCCCCCGGCTGGGCCGACCTGGTCGGCTACGACGCCTCCGCCGGCGGTGACCCCGCCGCCGACCCGGACGGCTGGTTCGCGCTCCTGCCGCGCACCCGCCTCCAGCCCGACACCCGGCACCGCTTCCGGCTGGACCCGGCCCGCCCGGTGACCCACGTGCGGATCAACGTGTACCCCGACGGCGGCCTCGCCCGCCTCCGCCTCACCGGCCGCCCGACCGAGGCGGGCCGGGCCGCTCTCGCGCTGCGCTGGTTCGACGCCGTCCCGGTCGCCGAGGCCGCCGCGGCCCTCGTCGAGGCCGGTCTCACCGCCGGGGAGGCCGCCGAACTGGCCGCGGCCCGCCCGCTGGTGGACGCCGGCGCCGCCCGCACCGCCGTCGCCGCGCTCAGCCCGGCCGACGGCCCCGACGGCGAGCACTCCTCCCGCCGCCGCTCGGCCGCCCGGCGCCTGCTCGGCATCTGAACCGGCCCCCCGGGTCGGCGCCCCGACCGGCGCCGCCGCAGGCCAGGAGCCGCGGCCGCGGTGGCTCCGCGCCACCCGCGGTGCCCTCCGGCCGCGGCCCGGGGCGGCGCCGCATTCCCCCAAGCGTCACACCCTTATCGACATCCGAAGGACCCGTCATGTCCAAGATCCTGACCACGGAGTCCGGCGCCCCGGTCGCCGACAACCAGAACTCGGCCTCGGCCGGCGCCTACGGTCCGCTGCTGGTCCAGGACCAGCACCTGCTGGAGAAGCTCGCCCGGTTCAACCGCGAGCGCATCCCGGAGCGCGTCGTGCACGCCCGCGGTTCCGGCGCGTACGGCTACTTCGAGGTCACGGACGAGGTCTCGCCGTACACCCGGGCCGCCTTCCTCGGCGAGGTCGGCAGGCGCACCGAGGTGTTCCTCCGCTTCTCCACGGTCGCGGGCAACCTGGGCTCGAACGACGCGGTCCGCGACCCGCGCGGCTTCGCGCTCAAGTTCTACACCGAGGAGGGCAACTACGACCTCGTCGGCAACAACACCCCGGTCTTCTTCATCAAGGACCCGCTGAAGTTCCCCGACTTCATCCACTCCCAGAAGCGCGACCCGTACACCGGTGTCCAGGAGGCCGACAACGTCTGGGACTTCTGGGCCCACTCGCCCGCGTCGACCCACCAGATCACCTGGCTCTTCGGCGACCGCGGCATCCCCGCGTCCTACCGCCACATGAACGGGTACGGCTCGCACACCTACCAGTGGGTCAACGAGCAGGGTGACGCCTACTGGGTGAAGTACCACTTCAAGACCAACCAGGGGATCCGCTCGCTGGACGCCGCCCAGGCCGCCGAGGCGGTCGGCGGCGACGCCGACAGCCACCAGCGCGACCTCCACCAGGCCATCGAGCGCGGGGTGTTCCCGTCCTGGACCCTCTACGTCCAGCTGATGCCGGTCGCCGAGGCCGCCGACTACCGGTTCAACCCCTTCGACCTGACCAAGGTCTGGCCGCACGCCGACTACCCGTTGGTCAAGGTCGGCCGCCTGGTGCTCAACCGCAACCCCGAGAACGTCTTCGCCGAGGTCGAGCAGGCCGCGTTCTCGCCGAACAACTTCGTGCCCGGCATCGGCCCGTCCCCGGACAAGATGCTCCAGGGCCGCCTGTTCGCGTACGCCGACGCCCAGCGTTACCGCCTCGGGGTGAACCACACCCGGCTGCCGGTCAACGCCCCGCGCGCCACCGAGGCCGCCAACTACGGCCGGGACGGCCTCGGCGCGCTCAACCCGGCCGGCCGTGCCCGCAACTACGAGCCCAACTCCTACGACGGGCCGGCCCAGACCGGCGCCGCGCTCGCCGCGCCGACCGGGCTGAGCGGCTGGACCGGCACCCACACCACCCCGGCCCACACCAAGGACGACGACTTCTTCCAGGCCGGTGAGCTCTACCGGCTGATGCCGGAGGCCGAGCGGGCCCGCCTGATCGACAACCTGGCCGGCTTCCTGGCCCAGGTCTCCCGCGACGACGTCGTGGAGCGGAACCTCGCCCACTTCCACGCCGCCGACCAGGAGTACGGCGCCCGCCTGGAGGCCGCCGTCACCAGGCTCCGGGCCGGCGACGAGGGCTGATCCACCGGACCACCCTCCCCGGCCGCCGGGGCCCGCACCCCGGCGCCGCCCCCCGACCGGGCCGTTCCCCCAGGCAGTGGGGGAGCGGCCCGGTGCCCGTCCGCCGTCCGGACGCCCGCCACCGCCCGCCGCGGGCGCCCCGCCGCCGATCGGCGGTCAGGAACGTCCGCCGCTGTGCCACCCGGCGGGCGGGGGGTACGCGGGGGCATCGGCGGGGCATATGCCCGTCAAGTGCTTCACCGCACCTGCACGAAAATCCGCAGAGGGGCGGATGGCGGTGTACAGCGGTGGATAGGCTGGACACCACCCGCCGGTCACACCTGCGGGGGGACATCGGAAGGGGACGACATGTCGACACCAGCCCCCGGTCGCCACGCCGCGCCGGCCCAGGGCCTGCCCGGTCCGTTCACCTCCCTGCAGCACGCCCTCAGACTGCTGGAGGCGGTCGACCGGCACCCCGGAGGGGCCACGCTGGTCACGCTGGCCAGGGAGACGTCCCTCGGGCTGCCGACGGTCCGTCGGCTCGCCGAGATCCTGGAGATCGAGGGCTACCTCATGTGCCAGGACGGCGGTTGGGTGCTCGGCGGCACCTTCGCGCTGCTCGGGCAGCAGAACCGGGAGCAGCTGGTGCGGGTCCGGCTGGACCGCAAACTGGAGGAGCTCCGGGACGAGTTGGGCGCGGCGGTGTACTTCAGCCGCTACCACGACGGCGAGCTGTCGGTGGAGGCGGTGTCGGCGGGCGACCACGCGCCGGCGGTGCAGGAGTGGGTGGACTTCCGGGCCACCGCGCACGCCAGCGCGATCGGCAAGTGCCTGCTCAGCCAGCTCGACCACGACGCCCGCCGGGACCACCTCGCCCGGCACCCGGTGGCCCGGCTGACCTCCCGGACGGTCACCGACGCCGACCAGCTGATGCACCGTCTGGAGCGCCAGCCGGCCACCGTTCCGGTGCTGGACATCCAGGAGTACGCGCTCGGCACGGTCTGCGCCGCGGTCCCGGTCACGGCCGGTAGCACGGTCGGCTGCCTGGCCACCTCGATGCCGGTGGACAACGTGCACCGGCTGAAGGCCGCCGCCGAGCTGCTCGCCGTCCGGGCCGCGCCGCTGATGCTGGCCATGGCCGTCTGAAGCACCGCGCAGGATCGCAGGACCCCGTCGCGCCGCGGCGGGGTCCTCGTGTTTCCCGGGGTGCCGGGCCGTCGGCCCCGGGTGTTTCGCCGGGCCCGCCGCGGTGCACATCACTTATTAGACTCGATGTCGATAAGAGGTGTCGAACCTCTTGTGGCGCGCACTACCCGCGAGTACGTTTTGCCGAGTCGAGCCGCCACGAGCCGCCACCCGCAGGTCAGGAGGGCCCCGTCATGCCCAGCCCCACCCCCGTTCCCGCCCTCGCCGCGCCGGCCGTCCGGGTGCACGAGAGCCTCGTCCTGGAGCCCCGCGACGTCCGCTTCGACTGGTCCGGACTGCCGCTGCACTGGATTCCCGACGAGCCGATGGCCACCCACGTCATCAACGTCCTGCACCTCCTCCTCCCGGAGGGCGAGCGCTGGTTCGTCAAGGTGTTCAAGGACGCCCTGCCGATGATCCGGGACGAGCAGCTGCGGGACGAGGTGCTCGGCTTCATCGGCCAGGAGGCCATCCACGCCGAGGCCCACCAGGAGGTCCTCGACCACCTGCTCGGGCAGGGCCTCGACCCCCGCCCGTACGTGCGTCAGATCTCCTGGCTGTTCCAGCGGGTCCTCGGCGACAAGCCCGGGCTGACGCCCGCCCGGCAGCGCGAGAACATCATCGAGCGGGTCGCGTTCGTCGCCGCCATCGAGCACTTCACCGCCTTCCTCGGCAACTGGGCGCTCAACTCCCCGGGCCTGGACCGGGCCGAGGCCGACCCGACCATGCTCGACCTGCTGCGCTGGCACGGCGCCGAGGAGGTCGAGCACCGCAGCGTCGCCTACGACCTGATGGTCCACCTCGACCCCGGCTACCTGCGGCGGATCCGCGGCATGGCGATCTCCGGGCCGCTCCTCGTCCACCTCTGGGTGCGCGGCGCCCGCTTCCTGCTCGCCGCCGACCCGACCCTCGACGGCCGGATCAGGCCCACCTGGCGCGAGGCCGGCCGGATCGCCAGGCGCGGACTGCTGCCCGACCCGCTCACCTCGATCCGCTCCGGCCTGCGCTACCTCCGGCCCGGCTACCACCCCACCCAGGAGGGGTCCTCCAGCCAGGCCCTCGGCTACCTCGCCACCTCCCCGGCCGCCCGCGCCGCCGCCGGCCGCTGACGGGGACGGCGGTCCCCGCCCCCGGGGCCCGCCGCCGGCCCTACCCGCCCCCGGCCCACCCGCCGCCGCCCAGGACCCAAGGACCCAAGGACCCCGCCGGATGGATCTGCGCACCCCACCCCCCGACCTCTACGGCCGCCCCCGCGCCGACACCTTCTTCCGCTTCCTCACCGCCTTCGGCGACCGCTACAGCCCCGCCCTCGGCAGCCCGCTGCTCCGGCGCAACCCCCGCCGCCCGCCCGGCCGCCCCACCCCGGCGCTCCAACTGGTCGTCACCGCCCGGCGTCCGGCCGCCACCGACGTCGTCGAACTCACCCTCGCGGACCCCTCCGGCGGTCCCCTCCCGCCCTGGCAGCCCGGCGCCCACCTGCGGCTCGTGCTGCCGTCCGGCCGCGAGCGCCACTACTCCCTCTGCGGCGACCCGGCCGACCCCGCCGCCTACCGGATCGCCGTCCGGCACCTGCCCGCGGGCGGCGGCGGCTCCGCCGAGGTCCACGACACCCTCCACCCCGGCACCCGGCTCACCGCCCGCCGTCCCCGCAACGGCTTCGCCTTCTGCGCCGAACCGGCGGTCCTCCTGGTGGCCGGCGGCATCGGCATCACCCCGCTGCTCCCGATGGCCCGCGAGGCCCGGCGGCACGGCCTGGACTGGCACCTCGTCCACGTCGGCCGCAGCGCCGGTACCCTCCCGTTCTCCGAGGAGCTGCGGGCCCTCGACCCGCACCGGGTCCACCTGCGCACCGACGACGAGCACGGCGGCCCGCCCACCGGGGCCGAGCTCCTCGCCCGCGCCCCGCGCGGTGCGGCCGTCTACTGTTGCGGCCCGGCCCCGATGCTCGCCGCCGTCCAGCGGGCCCTCGACGGATCGCCCGCCGCCTCCCTGCACTTCGAACGGTTCGGCGCCGCGCCGATCACCGACGGCGAGCCGTTCACCGTCCGCCTCGGCACCGACGGACCGGCCCTCGACGTCCCGGCCGACCGCTCGGCCCTGGACGTGCTCCGGGAGGCCCGCCCCGACCTGGCGTACTCCTGCCACCAGGGCTTCTGCGGCACCTGCGAGGTCCGGCTGCTGGCCGGCACCCCCGACCACCGCGACCGCCGCCTCACCGCCGAACAGCGGGCCGCCGGCGCCCTGCTGCCCTGCGTCTCCCGGGCCGCCGCGGGCGAGACCCTGGTGCTCGACCTCGGTGCGCCCGGCCGGCCCCGGGCGCAGGACCCGTCCGACCGGCCGTAGGCCGCCGATCCCCCAGAAGGAGCCCCCGCCGTGCCGCGCACCCCCGCCTTCCCCTACACCGAGCACGACCTCGCCCGCTTCCGGGAGACCCAGCAGCTCGCCTACCACTGCGCCGAGGAGGTCGCCGCCTGGATCGAACCCGGTGTCACCGAGCGGCAGGCGACCGCCCAGCTGCGCCGCCGGCTGGTCGCGGCCGGTGTGCAGGACTTCTTCCACGTGCCGTTCGCCTGGTTCGGCGACCGGACGGCGTTCCGGCACTTCCACACGCCGCTGCAGTTCTTCGCCGGCAACCGCCGCCTGACGGAGGGCATGCCGTACGTGCTGGACTGTGCGCCCGTCGTCGACGGCTACACCGCCGACATCGGCTACGGCGGCAAGGTCGGCGAGAACCGCGTCTGGGACCGCCTCGCCGCCGACCTCCGGGTCTACCGCGAGCTGATCCTCACCGAGGTCCGCGCCCGCAGGCCGCTCGCCGACGTGTACGCGGCGGTCGACGCGCAGATCGAGGCGCACGGCTACGACAACCGCCACCGCGTCTACCCGGGCCGGGTGATCGGCCATCAGGTCACCCGGACGACCGCCCGCGGCCCGGCGGGGGTGAACGTGTTCGGCTTCGGGGTGCGTACACTCCAGACGCTCGGCCGCGAGCTGATCAGCGAGCGCCTGCACGGCCGCTCCCCGCTCTGGGCGGACGGCCGCTCCTCCCGGCACGCGCCCACCCCGGGCCTCTGGGCGGTGGAGCCGCACATCGGCTTCCGGGAGGTCGGCATCAAGTTCGAGGAGCTGCTGGTGGTCACCGAGGACGACGCGTACTGGCTCGACGACGACCTCCCGCACGTCCGCCGCTGGACCGCGGCAGGCGCCGCCGTGACCACCGCGACCACCACGACCGCGACCACCGTGACCACGACCACCGCGACCGCTCAGGAGGCGACCCGATGACGACCAGCCGCGACACCGGACGCGCCGGGCACCCCGCCCCCCGGGTGCCGCACCGTGCCGCCTCCCGACGCCGGACCGTCCACTCCGGTGGCCTGCCGCTCGCCGTCTTCGAGGACGGCGACCCGGGCGCCCCCACCGTCCTGCTGGTCCACGGCTACCCGGACACCCACGCGGTCTGGGACGACGTCGCCGCCGACCTCGCCCGCGACCACCACGTCGTCCGCTACGACGTCCGGGGCGCAGGCGCCTCCGGCGTCCCGGCCGGCCGCGAGGGCTACCGCCTGGAACAGCTGGCCGACGACCTGTTCGCCGTCGCCGACGCGGTCAGCCCGGACCGCCCGGTGCACGTCGTCGCCCACGACTGGGGCTCGCTGCAGTCCTGGGAGGCCGTCACCACCCCCGGTGCCGAACGACGGCTCGCCTCCTACACCACCATGTCCGGGCCCTGCCTGGACCACATGGGGTTCTGGCTCCGCGACCGCTTCCGCCGCCCCACCCCGCGCCACCTGAGGCAACTGCTCGCCCAGGGCGCCCACTCCTGGTACATCACCGCCTTCCACCTGCCCTTCCTCGCCCCCGGCGTCTGGCGGCTCGGCCTCGCCCGCGCCTGGCCCCGGGTGCTGCGCGACCTGGAGGGCGTCAGCCCGCGCCCCGGCCACCCGCAGCCCACGCTGCGCCGGGACGCGGTGCGAGGCATCGAGCTGTACCGGGCCAACATGCGGCCCACGCTGCGCAACCCGCGCGAACGGCCCACCGAGGTGCCGGTCCAGCTGATCACCCTCACCCAGGACCACTACGTGGGCACCTACCTCTCCGAGGGCCTGGAGCGCTGGGTGCCCGGGCTGACCCGCCGGACCCTGCACGCCACCCACTGGTCCGCACTGCTGGAGAAGGGAACCGCCGTGGCCCGGATGGTCCGTGAACACGTCGCCCGCACCGAGGCCGGCCGGGACGCCCCCGAGGACCGCGCCGCCGCTGCCGCCGGGGACGGCCGGCTCGTCGTCGTCACCGGCGGTGGCAGCGGCATCGGCCGGGCCACCGCGCTCGCCTTCGCCGAGGACGGTGCCCGGGTGGTGGTCTGCGACCTCGACCTGGACGCGGCCCGCCGCACCGCCGAACTCGCCGCCCTGATCGGGCCGCCCGCCCACGCCTACCGGGTCGACGTCAGCGACGGCGCCGCGGTCGACGCCTTCGCCCAGCAGGTCGCCGCCGAGCACGGGGTGCCGGACGTGATCGTCAACAACGCGGGTATCGGCCACTCCGGGACGTTCCTCCAGACGACCGAGAAGGAGTGGCAGCGCGTCCTCGACGTCAACCTCTGGGGCGTCATCCACGGCTGCCGGGCGTTCGGCAGCCTGATGGCCGACCGCGGCGAGGGCGGTCACATCGTCAACCTGGCGTCGGCCGCCGCCTACCTGCCGTCCAAGGCGCTCACCGCCTACGCCACCAGCAAGGCCGCCGTCTTCATGCTCTCCGACTGCCTGCGTGCGGAGCTGGCCGGCCACGGCATCGGCGTCTCCACGATCTGCCCCGGCATCGTCAACACCAACATCACCCGCACCTCCACCTTCTCCGCGACCACCGCCGACCAGCAGGCCGCCAAGCAGGCCCGTGCCGCCAGGCTCTACGCCCGCCGCGGGTTCCCGCCCGAGAAGGTCGCCACCGCCGTCCTGCACGCGGTTCGGACCGGGAAGGCCGTCGTCCCCGTGACGCCCGAGGCGAAGGCCGCCCGCTTCCTCTCCCGCCTCTCCCCGGGCCTGCTCCGCCTGGCCGCCCGCCTCAACGTGACCTGATTCCGCGGCCGAGATATCGGATACGGTGAATTTCGATATCACCACAGGCTCTCCGATCCCCGGAGGTCCGCTGTGACCCGCACGGTGATAGACGTCAAGGACGAGCTGCTGGCCGAGGCCGCAGAGATCTTCGGGACGACCACCAAGGTGGCGACGGTCAATGCCGCCCTGGAGGACGCGGTCAATCGTCGGAAGCGTGAGTCCTTCCTCAACTGGCTTGCCGAAGGGGGTCTGCCTGACCTCACCGGTTCGGCGGACCACGGTGAGTGAGCGCTTTCTGATCGACAAGTCGGCATTCGCGCGGTACCCGAAGCCGGCGGTTCGAGCGGTGATCGAACCGCTCCACAACGCCGGGCTGCTCGCCGTCTGCGGTGCTGTCGAGCTGGAGATCATGCACAGCGCCCGTTCCAAGGCGGATGCCCTGCGCATTCGGGTCGTTCCACCCGGGACGGCCGACTGACGTCGTGCCCGGCGGGGAGCGGACGCTCGTCCGCCCCGCCGCCGGGGCCGCCGCGCAGGGTGTCCGTGTGCGGGCGGGGCGGCCCGTACGATCACGGACCATGGAGATGAGCACCGCCCTCTGGTCCTTCGCCTTCGTCGTGGGGCTGCTGACCCTCACGCCCGGGCTCGACACCGCGCTGGTCCTGCGCACGTCCGCGCTGGGGCACCGGCGGCAGGCGTGGGGCGTGGTGCTGGGGATCCAGACCGGGACGCTGCTCTGGGGCACCCTGACCTCGGCGGGCGTCACCGCGCTGCTCACCGCCTCCCAGCTGGCGTACGAGATCCTGCGGTGGGCGGGCGCCGCGTACCTGGTGTGGCTGGGGATCGGGATGCTCCGGAGCAAGGGCGGCGACGCCGAGCCGGAGGAGGCGCAGCCGTCCGGCGGCGGGCTGGCGCACGGCTGGCGGCGCGGCACACTGACCAACCTGCTCAACCCCAAGGTCGGCGTCTTCTACGTGGCGGTGCTGCCGCAGTTCATCCCGGCGGGGGCGCCGCACTTCGCCGCGGGCGTGGCGCTGACCTGCGTGCACGTCGCGGAGGGGCTGCTCTGGTCGGCGGTCCTGGTGGGCTTCGCCCAGGTGCTGCGCGGCTGGCTGCGCAGGCCGGCCGCGCGCCGGGCGATGGACCGGGTGACCGGGCTGGTGGTGCTGGGCTTCGGCGTGCGGCTGGCGGTCTCGGACACGCCCTAGCGTCGCCGGTTCAGCTGCCGAGACGGCGCAGGCCCTCGCGCAGTTGGTCGGTGTCCATGCAGAGGTGCACGTCGACGGAGGCGTTGAACTCCAGCCAGAACGGCTCGCAGACGGACGGCAGCGCGGCCTCGTCGGGTACGTCGATGACGGCGATCTGGCAGCGCCGGCCGTTGCGGGCGAAGGCGTAGACGGCCTCGGGCTTCAGACCGGCCATGATCCGGTCGAACTTCTCGGCGACGGCGCCGTCCCTGACGACCTGGTTGGCCGTCGCGGTGTCGAGCTCGATCTCCAGCAGGGCACGCATGGCGGTGCTCCTTCCGCGGGCTCGCGGTGAGTCCTCCTCTCCAGGCTCCCGCTGCCCCGGCGGCCACGCAACGTCACCCGGGCGGCGGCGCCGGATGGCCGCCCGGTGGGTCGCGGGCTGCACTGGGATCGCCACCCCGGCGCGGACAGGAGCACCCCATGGCGATCATCGTGACCTTCGACTTCCCCGAACTCTCCCAGGCGCAGTACGAGGAGGCGGTGGACCGGCTGACCGGCGGCGCGGGGCTGAACAGTCCCGCCGACTGGCCGGTGCGCGGGCTGGTGCTGCACGTGTCGGGGCCGAATCCGGACGGTCGCGGCTGGCACGTCACCGACGTCTGGGAGTCCCGGGAGGCGTTCGAGCAGTTCGGGACGGTGCTGCTGCCGATCCTCCGAGAGATCGGGATCCCGTCGGCGCCCCCGCTGATCTGCGAGGCCTACAGCGTGGTGACCTGACCTGACCTGACCGACCCGATCCGTTCCTGACCGGGCCTGACCTGTTCCCGGCCCGATGCGGCCCGTCGGGTCAGGCCGCGTGCGGCTTCCGCACGCTCCCCGGCTCCGCCGCGTCCGCCGGGGCGTCCGCGAGCGCCAGGTCGTGGTGGATCGGCCCGTCCCCGGCGCTGAGCGGCAGGCAGCTGCCGCCCCTGCGGTGGGCGACGATCTCGGCGGCGACCGACACGGCGGTCTCCTCGGGGGTGCGGGCGCCGAGGTCCAGACCGATGGGGGAGCGCAGCCGGCCGATCTCGGCGTCGGTCAGGCCGCTCGCGCGCAGCCGGGCCTCCCGGTCGCGGTGGGTGCGGCGGGAGCCCATCGCGCCGACGTAGCCGACCGGCAGCCGCAACGCGCGCTCCAGCAGCGGGATGTCGAACTTGGCGTCGTGGGTGAGCACGCAGAGCACGGTGCGGCCGTCGAGCCGGTCGAGCTGGGTGTCGAGGTAGCGGTGCGGCCAGTCGACGACGACCCGGTCGGCGTCGGGGAAGCGCTGCCGGGTGGCGAAGACGGGGCGGGCGTCGCAGACGGTGACGTGGTAGCCGAGGAACTTGCCGATCCGGACGACCGCCGCCGCGAAGTCGATCGCGCCGAAGACCAGCATCCGCGGCGGGGGCACGTAGGACTCGACGAAGAAGGTCACGGTGCCCCGGTCCTGCTCGTCGCAGGGGCGTCCGTCGAGGCCGAGCACCAGCTGTCCGGTGCGGCCGGCGTCGAGCATGGCCCGGGCCTCGGTGACCAGGGCCCGTTCCAGGGCGGCCACCGTGGAGGGGGCGGGGGAGAGGGCGCCGTGGTGGGTGTCGGCGGTGACGGTGAGGGTGGCGCCGAGCAGGGCGGCGGGGCCGGCGACGGCACGGGCGAGGGCGACCGGGGTGCCCGCGGCGACGGCGGCGAGGCCGGTGTCGAGGGCCGGGTCGGCGCCGGGGACGACCGGCTGGACGAAGACGTCGATGACGCCGCCGCAGGTCAGGCCGACGGCGAAGGCGTCCTCGTCGCTGTAGCCGAACCGTTCCAGGACGGGCCGGCCGGACTCCAGGGCGGCCCGGCAGAGCTCGTAGACGGCGCCCTCGACGCAGCCGCCGGACACGCTCCCGATCGCCTCGCCGGACGCGTCGACGGCGAGCGCGGCACCGGGGTCGCGCGGCGCGCTGCCGGAGACCCCGACCACCGTGGCCACGGCGAAGGCGCGGCCGGACGCGTGCCAGGCCTGCAGCTGCTCGGCGATGTCCTGCATGGCGGGAGCTCCTTGTCGCTTTCGAGGGTAGCCGGAGAGGGACCGGCGGGCGCGGACGGAAGGGTCGCGGACGGAAGGGTCGGCCGACGGACCGGGCCGCCGACGGACCGGGCCGCCGTACGGGAGAACGATCCCGTACGGCGGCGGTACCGCTTCGGACGGGTCGGTCAGTGCACACCCAGCCAGGACTTGACCGGGGTGAGCGCGAAGTAGACGACGAAGAGGGCGGTCAGGATCCACATCAGCGCGCCGGGCTCGCGCCACTTGCCCCGGCCGGCCTTGATCACCGTGTAGGAGATGACGCCGGCCGCGACCCCGGCGGTGATGCTGTAGGTGAACGGCATCAGGACGCAGGTGAGGAAGGCGGGGATGGCCACGTCGCGGTCGGACCAGTCGATGTGCCGGGCCTGGCTCATCATCATCGAGCCGATGACGACGAGGGCGGCGGAGGCGACCTCGACCGGGACGATGCCGGCCAGCGGCGAGAAGAACAGCATCAGGGCGAAGAGCCCGCCGGTGACGGTGGAGGCGAGGCCGGTGCGGGCCCCGTCGCCGACCCCGGTGGCGGACTCGACGAAGACGGTCTGGCCGGAGGCGCCGGCCAGACCGCCGACCGCGCCGCCGGCGCCGTCGATGAACAGCGCCTTGGAGAGGCCGGGCATCCGGCCCCGCTTGTCGGCGAGGCCGGCCTCGGTGCCGACGCCGATGATGGTGGCCATCGCGTCGAAGAACCCGGCGAGGACGAGGGTGAAGACGGCGACCGAGGCACTGATCGCGCCCATGCCCGAGCCGCCGAAGGCGCCGAACAGGTCGACGTCGCCGAAGAGGCCGAAGTCGGGTGCGGAGACGGGGGATCCGGGCCAGACGGGCACGGAGTTGCGCCAGGCCCCGGCGGGTACGCCGGCCGCCTTGTTGACGATCACCGCGAGGACGGTGCCGCCGGCGATGCCGATGAGGATCGCGCCGCGCACGTTGCGGGCCATCAGGACGAAGACGGCGAGCAGGGTGACGCAGAAGACCAGGACCGGCCAGCCGGCGAGTTCGCCGGCCGGGCCGAGCGACAGCGGGGTGGGTCCGCCGGTGTGCACGAACCCGGCCTTGAAGAGGCCGATGACGGTGACGAAGAGGCCGATGCCGATGGTGATGGCGTGCTTGAGCGGCAGGGGTATGCCGTTCATGATCTTCTCGCGCAGGCCGGAGACCACCAGCAGCACGATCAGCAGGCCGTAGATGACGCACAGGCCCATCGCCTGCGGCCAGGTCGTGTGCGGGACGACCAGCGCGGAGACGGCGCCGGAGACGGAGAGGCCGGCGGCGAGCGCGAGCGGGACGTTGCCGACCACGCCCATCAGGATCGTGGTGACGGCGGCGGCGAGCGCGGTGGCGGTGGTGAGCGCGGCGTGGTCCAGCTTGACGCCGGTGACGTCGGCGCCGCTCAGGATGAGCGGGTTGAGCAGGATGATGTAGGCCATCGCCATGAACGTGGTGACGCCACCGCGGAGTTCGTTGGCGAGGGTCGATCCCCGGGCGGAGATCTTGAAGTAGGCGTCCAGGGCGTTCCTGGGCGGGGCGGCCGCGGCCGGCGTGGGGGCGCCGTCCTCGGTGGACTCGGTGGGTCTGCCTTCAGTGGTGCCGGGCTCCGTGGGGATCCTGGTCATGTCCACTCCCAAGTGTCAAAGGGGGTTGGGGTGGGCGAGCCGACCTGACAGCCAGTCAACGAAGCTGTGGCACAGGGGGACGTTTCGACTCACTGGCGCGCGGGTGGTCCGGGCCGCCGCCGAGCCCCGGCGTGGGAGGCGGCGGTCCGTGCTGCGGTGACGCGAGGGTGCGGTGACGCGAGGGCGCAAGGGTGCGAGGGCGCAGGGGTGCGGTGGTGCGGTGACGCGACGGTGCGGTGGTGCGGTGACGTGCCGGTGGTGCGGCCCCGGGGCGGCGGGGAAGACGGTCGCCGCCCCGGGGAGGTCCTCGGGTCCGGCGGCTACAGCGCCCCGGGCCGTTCGGTGGTCAGGTGCTCGGGCCGGACCGGGATCCGGTGGAGCGCCAGGCCGGTGGCGTTGCGGATGGCGGCCACGATGGACGGCGTCGCCGAGACGGTCGGCGCCTCGCCCACCCCGCGCAGCCCGTACGGCGCGTTGGGGTCGGGGAGTTCGAGGATCTCGACCGGGATCGGCGGGGTGTCGAGGATGGTCGGGATCAGGTAGTCGGTGAAGGAGGCGTTGCGCACCTTCCCGTCCTTCACGATGATCTCCTCCATCACGGCCAGTCCGAGCGCCTGGGTGCAGCCGCCCTGGATCTGGCCGACCACGGAGAGCGGATTGAGGGCCTTGCCGACGTCCTGGACGGCGGTCAGCTCGACCACCTTGACCAGGCCCAGCTCGATGTCCACGTCGACCACCGCGCGGTTCGCGCAGAAGGTGTACTGGACGTGGCCGAAGCCCTGCCCGGTCTCCTTGTCGAACGGCACGGTCGGCCGGTGGTGGTGTTCCCGGGTGAGGTCGATCGCCTCGTCGCCGAGCAGGTCGACCATGGAGACCAGCGGGCCGGCCGACGCCGAGACCACCTTGCCGCCGACCAGCGTGATGTCGTTCTGGGACCAGCCGTAGCGGCCCCGGCCCTTCTCGATCAGCGCGTGCCGGACCGCCTCGGCGGCGAGTTTGACGGCGCCGCCGGTCATGTAGGTCTGCCGCGAGGCCGAGGTCGAACCGGCCGAGCCGACCTCGGTGTTGGCCGGCTGGATGGTGACCTGCTCGACGCCGAGCTCGGTGCGGGCGATCTGCGCGTGCACGGTGACGCCGCCCTGGCCGACCTCGGCCATCGCGGTGTGCACCAGGGCGACCGGCTCGCCGCCGATCACCTCCAGCCGCACCCGGGCGGTCGAGTAGTCGTCGAAGCCCTCGGAGAATCCGACGTTCTTGATGCCGACGGAGTAGCCGACGCCGCGCACGATGCCCTCGCCGTGCGAGGTGTTGGAGAGCGCGCCGGGCAGCTGCCGGACGTCCAGGTCGTCGAGGTCGAGCGGCGGGGGCAGCGGCATGTCCTTGACCCGCCGGAGCAGTTCGGCGACCGGTGCGGGCGCGTCGATCTCCTGGCCGGTCGGCATCAGGTCGCCCTGCTGCACCGCGTTGAGCTGCCGGAGTTCGACCGGGTCCATGCCGAGTTCGGCGGCGAGCCGGTCCATCTGGGTCTCGTAGCCGAACGCGGCCTGGACGGCGCCGAAGCCGCGCATCGCCCCGCAGGACGGGTTGTTGCTGTACAGCGCGACGGCGTGCATCCGCACGTTCGGGATCACGTACGGGCCGTGTCCGAGCGAGGCCGCGTTGCCGACCACGGCGGGCGAGGCGGAGGCGTACGCGCCGCCGTCGAGCACGATCCGGGCGTCGGCGTAGACCAGCTTGCCGTCGCGGGTGGCACCGTGCTCGTAGAACATCCTCGCCGGGTGGCGGTGGACGTGGCCGAAGAAGGACTCGTCCCGGGCGTAGACGATCTTGACCGGCTTGTCGGTGCGCTGGGCCAGCAGGCAGGCGTGGATCTGCATCGAGAGGTCCTCGCGACCGCCGAAGGCACCGCCGACGCCCGCCAGGGTGAGCCGGACCTTCTCCTCCGGCAGGCCGAGCACCGGCGCGATCTGCTGGCGGTCCACGTGCAGCCACTGGGTGGCGACGTAGAGGTCGATGCCGCCGTCCTCGGCGGGCACGGCCAGCCCGGACTCCGGGCCGAGGAAGGCCTGGTCCTGCATGCCGACCTCGTACGTGCCGGAGACGACGACGTCGGCGAGCGCCCGCACCTCGTCGGTCACGCCGCGGCCGGAGACCAGCCGCTGCTCGTGGCAGATGTTGCCGTGGGCGTGCGACTTGTACTCGTGCGGCTCGTGCACGTAGCCGTGCGTCTCCGGGTCGAGGCACTGCTCCTCGGTGACGATCGGGGTGAGCACCTCGTACTCGACCTTGATCTTCTTCACCGCGCGCCGGGCGGTCTCCGGGTGGTCGGCCGCGACCAGCGCGATCGCCTCGCCGTGGTAGCGGATCTTGTCGATCGCCAGCGCCGGCTGGTCGGCGATCTCCAGTCCGTAGTACTTGGTGCCGGGGATGTCCTCGTGGGTGAGGACCGCGTAGACGCCGGGCACGGTGAGCGCCTCGGAGACGTCCACGCTCAGGATGGCGGCCCGGGGGTGCGGCGAGCGCAGCGCCGTGCCCCAGAGCATGTCCTCGTGCCAGAGGTCCGAGGAGTACGCGAACTCGCCGCGCACCTTCAGCGTGCCGTCGGGACGCAGCGGCGAGCCGCCGATGCCGTCCTTGCTGGACTGCCGGATGTCCTGGAGGTTCTTCTGCCCCTGGATGCTGCGCGCGGCGTTCCGCGCGCTCGAACGCGTGGTCATTCCGCGACCGCCTTACCCGCGCACTTGCGGGCGGACGCCAGCCGCACCGCGTCCATGATCTTCTCGTAGCCGGTGCAGCGGCACAGGTTGCCCGACAGCGCCTCCCGGATGTCGGAGTCGGACGGCTGCGCGTCCTCCTCCAGCAGCGCGTCCGTCTGCACCAGCAGGCCGGGGGTGCAGAAGCCGCACTGGACGGCGCCGGCGTCGACGAACGCCTGCTGGACCAGGCCCAGCTCGCCGTCCTCGCCACCGAGCCCCTCGACGGTGCGCACCTCGCGGTCCTGCACCTGGCCGGCCGCGACCAGACAGGAACAGACCGGCACCCCGTCCAGGTAGACCGTGCAGGAACCGCACTCGCCCTGCTCGCAGGCGTTCTTCGAACCGGGCAGGCCGACCCGCTCGCGCAGCACGTAGAGCAGGCTCTCGCCCTCCCAGACGTCGTCGGCCTCGACCGGCCGGCCGTTGGCGGTGAAAGTGACCCTCATGCCGCGCTCCTGATCTGCTTGCGGTAGTCGTTCCAGGTCCAGGTGAGGGTGCGCCGCGCCATCACGGCGAGCGCGTGCCGCCGGTAGTCGGCGGTGCCCCGGACGTCGTCGATCGGGGAGGCGGCGCCCTTGACCAGCTCGCCGAACCGCTGGACGACCTCGGCGCCCAGCAGCTCGCCGGTCTCCCAGAGGCCGCGTTCGGCGAGCACGTCCCGCAGGTACTCCTCGGCCTCGACGGCGCGGCGCGGCGTGGGGGCGGCCGAGCCGATCCCGGTCCCGACGGTGCCGGTCCCCGGGTGCAGGGCGAAGCCGAACGCGCAGACCGCGATCACCATCGCGTTGCGGGTGCCGATCTTCGAGAACTGCTGGGGGCCGTCCGCGACCGGGATCCGCACGGCGCGGATCAGCTCGTCGGCCTCCAGGCAGTTGCGCTTCACCCCCACGTAGAAGTCGTCGATCGGGATCAGCCGGGTGCCGCGCACCGAGGCCGCCTCGACGAACACGTCACGGCCGGCGGCCAGCAGCGCCGGGTGGGAGTCGCCGGCCGGCGAGGCCGCGCCGAGGTTCCCGCCCACGCCGCCCCGGTTGCGGATCTGCGGCGAGCCGACGGTGTGGGCGGCCAGTGCGAGACCCGGCAGCGGGCCGGACAGCTCGTCGATGATGCGGCTGTAGGGGACGGCTGCGCCGAGCCGGACGACCTCGCCGTCGTCGGTCCACTCGGTGAGCTCGGTGACGCGGTTCAGGTCGAGAATCGCGGGTGGCCGGTGCACGTCGAAGTTCATCTCGACCATGACGTCCGTGCCGCCCGAGATGGGCAGCGCGGCCGGGTACTCGGCCTTCGCCGCGAGCGCCTCGTCCCAGGTGGCGGGCCGAAGGAACTCCATGCGGGTGTCTCCTCAAGTCGTTTCCGGCCGGACGGGTGGGCACCGTGCCCGGACCGCGTGTTCGGGCCGTGCTCGCCGCGTCGTTCCCTCCGCGTCGGGCCCCGGTCACCGGGGTGTGTCCGGCGGCGTGTGGCCAGTGAACCGCTGTGACGGGGCCCACTGGCAGTCACCGATGGCATGAAGCCCCGGCTGTGGTCCCGCCCGGCATCCTGTACGTTCCTCTAAGGAGAACGACGTCGCAGCCCAACCGTGCGCCGAGTGCCACCCACGACCGTGATCCGGCCGTGATTTCCGAGCCGCGACCCCGTGATCCGGGCACCCGTTGGGACGTAACACCGAGCACGCGTGTTCGGGCACACTGTCACCCCGGACCGGACGCCCGGTCCCGTTCCCCCACCCCCAGCCCGTTAGGAGCCCGCGGATGCGTGTCCGTGATCTGCTCGCCCCCGGCGCCCCGCGCCTGCGCCTGCTCGCGGCCGAGGACGAGCTGGACCGGCAGGTCAGCGGTGTGATGACGACCGACCTGCACGACCCGGGCCGGTACCTGCACGGCGGCGAGCTGGTCCTCACCGGCATGCTCTGGCGCACCGGACCGGCCGACTCCGAGCGGTTCGTACGGACGATCGTGGCGGGCGGGGCGGTCGCCCTGGCGGCGGGCGAGGCCGAGGTCGGGCCGGTCCCCGAGGACCTGGTGGAGGCCTGTCGGCGGCATCGGATGCCGCTGCTGGCCGTACCCGACGACATCGCCTTCGGCACCGTCACCGAGTTCGTCGGCCGCCAGGTCTCCGCGGACCGGGCCGCCGACCTGTCGGCCCTGGTCGACCGGCACCGGCTGCTGGTCTCCGCCGCGGGCGGCGGCGGCCTGGACGCCGTCCTCGACCTGCTCGGCGGTGACCTCGACCTCGACTGCTGGGTGCTCACCCCGACCGGCGCGGTGATCGCCGGCCCCGCGGACCGGCTCCCCGCGGCGGACCGCGACCAGTTGGTCCGCGCCCATCTGGCCGCGCAGCGCCAGCGCCGCCGCCCGCCGCACCGGGCCCGGCTGGCCGTCGGCCCGTACTCGTTGCTGCCGGCGCCCGTCGCCCCCGAGACGCAGGCGCCGCTCGCCGACTGGGTGCTGGTGGTGGCCGGTGACGTCACCGAATGGACCGGCAAGCGCCAGCAGCTCGCCGAGAACCTGGCCCGGCTGGTCGCCGCCGAGCGGCACCGCCGGGACGAGGGGCGCCGGCTGCGCCGCCGCCTCGCCGACGAGGTGCTGACCCTGCTCCAGCGGGACGCCGACCCGGCGGAGATCAGCCGCACCCTGTACGCGTCCTCGGCGATGGCCGCCCGCTACGAGAGCCCCGAGCCCGGGCCGCAGGCGCCGGACGGCTCCTGGCTGGTGCTCAGCGCCGAGGGCACCGGCCTGCCGGAGGGCGCGGTGCGCGCGATCCTGGAGGAAGCTCTCAACGGCACCACCGACCGCGCGCTGGTCGCCGGGGCCGGCACCGGCGCGGTGGTGGTGATGCCCGCCCTGGACAGCGCGGTGCCCGCCGAGACCCTGCGCGAACTGCTCGCCCCGCTGGACGCCGGGCTCGGCTCGGAGGGCCGGATCACCCTCGGCGTCTCCGCCCCGGCCTCCGAGGCGGGCGGCCTGCGCGGCGCACTGGAGGAGGCCCGGCACGCCCGCCGGATCGCCGCCGCCCGGGTCGGCCGGGTCTGCGTGGCCGGGCCGGAGGAACTCGCCTCGCACGTGCTGCTGCTGGCCGCCGTCCCGGACGAGGTCCGCCGGGCGTTCCGCAGCCGGCTGCTGGACACGGTGATCGCCTACGACATCGAGCACCAGGCCGACCTGGTCCGCACCCTGGAGGCGTTCCTCCGGTCGGACGGCTCGTGGACGCGGTGCGCCGCGCAGCTCCACGTCCACGTCAACACGCTTCGCTACCGGATCGGCCGGATCGAGGAGTTGACGGGCCGCGACCTGTCCCGGCTGGAGGACCGGGTGGACTTCTACCTGGCCCTCGAACTGGCCTGACCGGGCCGGCCGCCGCCCGGACGGACGAGGCCCCCGGAGCACCGTGCTCCGGGGGCCTCGCCATGACCGCGTGTCCGCGTGTCCGAGAGTCCGTCGTTTCCGCCGGGCGGACCGTGACCCGTCGGGGGGCTACTGGACCGGGATGACGCCGGTCAGCCACTCGAAGACGCCCGGCACCATGTCCTTCCAGACGTCGCTGGAGTGCGGGCCGGTGGTCTCGACCGCCTGGACGGTGGTCGGCGCCTTCGCCGCCGCCGCGATGGCCTGGCCGTCCTCGAAGCCGTCGCCCTTGTTGCCGGAGACGTAGAGCGCCACCTTCGGCGGCTGGGCGGCGTGCTTGACGATGGTGACCGGGTTGTTGGCCTCGCGCAGCGCCGGGTCCTTGCCGACCAGCGAGTCCTTCTCGGTCGCCGGGTCGTTGTAGCCGGAGAGGCTGATCCCCGCCCGGTAGCGGTTGGGGTGGGCCAGCGAGAGCTTGGAGGCGCAGTGCGCGCCGGCCGAGTACCCGGCGATCGCCCAGCGGTCGGCGGACGGGTCGGCCCGGAAGTTGTCCAGGATCATCTGCGGGACGTCACGGGTCAGCCAGGTGTCCGCGTTGACCTTGCCCGGGATGTCGGTGCACCCCGCGTCGGTGCGGTTGCCCAGCAGCAGCGTGCGCGGCGAGACCAGGATGAACGGCGCCACCTTGCCCTGCTGCATCAGCGGCTTGAGCTGCTCGGAGACCTTCAGCGTGCCGTACCAGGTGGAGGAGGAGCCCGGGTAGCCGGGGATCAGCTCGACCACCGGGAACTTCTTGTCCTTGAACGCCGGGTCGTTGTACTGCGGCGGCAGCCAGACCAGCACCTCGCCGTCGACGCCGGAGAGCTGGCCCTTGAGGTCGGTCTTCTGGACGTCGCCCGGCACCTTCGGGTCGTCGACGCCGCGGAAGGCTTGCTGGACCTTGGTGGCCGGCGGCTTGGCGTCCCCGCCGCCCGCCGGTGCGCCGGTGGCCCCGGGGGTCGGGGCCGGCCCGGTGCCGTTCGCCGCGCCCGGGTCGGCCGGCGGGACGGCGGGCACCGCCCGGACGTGCTTGCCGGTGCCGAGCAGGTCGTCCCAGCTGCCGTAGATCAGGTTGGCGTTGTTGACCATGACGAAGACCATGATCACGGCCGTGACCTGGCAGAACACGAGCATCGCGAGCCTGGACAGGACACGCACCGGCTGCGGCCCTCGGACCTTGCCCCAGAGCAGCATCGCCACCGCGATGGAGATCGGCACGAGAATGACCGTGCAGATGAAGAATGGCGTACCTGTCAGTTGCATGAAGTTCTCGTATCCGGGTTGGAAGCCGCCCGGGCCCCACTCGCCCGGAACGCCACCTCAATGGCATCAGACGGCCTGAAACGGGGATCGGTTGCCGTCCGAATCTGTGCGAAACCTGAGAGGAACATCACGTTTACGCGCTGCTCCCTTTTCGGGCCCGCCCTAGTCTGCCACCCTGGCAGCCTCTGCCCGGACGTCGCGTCCAGCGGACTCCCAGGAATCCCCCGCAGGGCACGATACCGCCCGTACGGATCCGGTCGCCGGGCGAGGCGGTGCGAAGCCGCGTCCACCGGGCAGCGAGACTAGGGGGATGAGCACAACCCGCACTGGTCCCCTCCGCCGGCTCCTGCCCGCCTGCGCCGTCCTGGCCCTCCTGGTCGCCGTCGCCGGCTGCAGCAGCACCGGAGGCAGACGCGCCGAGCAGGCCCGCGCCCAGGCCTCGGCCGCCGGCGGCGCCGTCACCACCCCCCGCTGGAAGGTCGCCATGGTGACCCACGCGGGCGCCGGCGACGCCTTCTGGGACACCGTGCGCAAGGGCGCCGAGCAGGCCGCCGCCAAGGACAACATCACCTTCCTGTACTCCAACGACGCGCAGACCCAGAACCAGGTCCAGCTCGTCCAGGCCGCCATCGACCAGCGGGTCGACGGCCTGCTGGTCACCCTCGCCAAGGGCGAGGCGATGGCCGACGTGCTCGGCAAGGCCAAGGCCGCCGGCATCCCGGTGATCACCATCAACTCGGGCCAGGAGTACTCCGCCCGGTTCGGCGCGCTCACCCACATCGGCCAGGACGAGTCCACCGCCGGCCAGGCCGCCGGCGCCGAGCTGGCCGCCCGCGGCCGCAAGAACGTCCTCTGCGTGATCCACGAGCAGGGCAACGTGGGGCAGGAACAGCGCTGCTCCGGTGCCCAGGCCAAGTCCGGCGGCCCGTTCCAGGTGCTCTACGTGGACGGCGTCAACATGCCGGACGCCCGCGCGGCGATCTCCGCCAAGCTCCAGTCCGACCAGGGCATCGACACCGTGCTCACCCTCTCCGGCCCGATGGCCGCCACCGGCCTGCAGGCCGTCCAGGACGCCCGCCGCCAGGTCGAGCTCGACACCTTCGACCTGGGCACCCAGGTGGTGTCCGGCCTCAAGTCCGGCTCCGTCGGCTTCGCCGTCGACCAGCAGCCCTACCTCCAGGGCTACGAGGGCGTCGACCTGCTCTGGCTCTACCGCTCCAACCTCGACATGCTCGGCGGGGGCAAGCCGGTCGCCACCGGCCCGCAGATCCTCACCCGGGAGAACGCCGACGCGCTCGCCGAGTACGTGGCGAGGGGGACGCGTTGAGCACCTCGGACGTCCTGGCCCAGGACCGCCCGGCGGCGCTGCGCAGGCTGGCCGCCCGGCCCGAACTGGGCGCGCTGATCGCCGCCGCCGCGGTCTTCCTGGTCTTCGCCGCGGTCGCCGAACCGTTCCTGCGGGTCTCCTCGCTGGGCACCGTGCTGTACGCGGCCTCCACCATCGGGATCATGGCCGTGCCGGTCTCGCTGCTGATGATCGGCGGCGAGTTCGACCTGTCCGCCGGCGTGCTGGTCACCACCGCCGCGCTCACCTCCTCGATGGTCTCCTACCAGCTCACCGCGGTGACCTGGGTGGGCGTGCTGGTCTCCCTGGGAGTGACGCTCTCCGTCGGCCTGTTCAACGGCTGGATGCTGGCCCGCACCAGGCTGCCGAGCTTCATCGTCACGCTCGGCACCTTCCTGATGCTCACCGGCGCCAACCTCGGCGTCACCAAGCTGGTCTCCGGCACCGTCTCCACCAAGCCGATCTCCGACATGGAGGGCTTCGCCTCCTGCCGCTGGCTGTTCGCCTCCGAGGTGACGGTGGGCGGCCTGACGATCAAGGCCACCGTCTGGTGGTGGCTCGGCCTGCTGCTCGTCGGCAGCTGGGTACTGCTGCACACCCGCTTCGGCAACTGGGTGTTCGCGGTCGGCGGCGACGCGGACGCGGCCCGCGCGGTCGGCGTCCCGGTCGCCCGCACGAAGACCGTGCTCTACCTGTTCGTCGGCTTCGGCGCCTGGGTGCTCGGCCAGCACCTGCTGTTCTCCTTCGACACCGTGCAGTCCGGCGAGGGCGTCGGCAACGAGCTGATCTACATCGTCGCGGCCGTCATCGGGGGCTGCCTGATCACCGGCGGCTACGGCTCGGTGGCCGGCTCCGCGCTCGGCGCGCTGATCTTCGGCATGGCCAGTAAGGGCATCATCTACGCCCAGTGGAACCCGGACTGGTTCAAGTTCTTCCTCGGCGGGATGCTGCTGCTCGCGGCCCTGCTCAACTCCTGGGTGAAGCGCCGTGCCGAACGGGGGCCGCGATGACCGCGCCTGACACGACGACGGCGCCCGCCCCGGGCACCGAGCTGCTCGCCCTCGAAGGCGTCGGCAAGACGTACGGCACGGTCCGTGCGCTGGAGGACGTCTCGCTGACCCTGCGGTCCGGCGAGATCAGCTGCGTGCTCGGTGACAACGGCGCCGGGAAGTCCACGCTGATCAAGATCATCGCCGGGCTGCACCGGCACGACGCGGGCACCCTCACGGTGGGCGGCGAGGAGGTCCGCTTCGACTCGCCGCGCCAGGCCCTCGACCGCGGCATCGCCACCGTCTACCAGGACCTCGCCGTGGTGCCCCTGATGCCCGTCTGGCGGAACTTCTTCCTCGGCTCCGAGCAGGGCTACAAGCGCTGGGGCGGGCTGCGGCTGGACGCCGACGGCATGCGCGCCACCACCCGGAGCGCGCTCGCCGACATGGGCATCGACCTGCCCGACGTCGACCGGCCGATCGGCACCCTCTCCGGCGGCCAGCGCCAGTGCGTGGCGATCGCCCGCGCCGTGCACTTCGGCGCCAGGGTGCTCATCCTGGACGAGCCGACCGCCGCGCTCGGCGTCAAGCAGTCCGGAGTGGTGCTCAAGTACGTCACCGCCGCCCGGGACGCCGGTCTCGGCGTGGTGCTGATCACCCACAACCCGCACCACGCGTACCTGGTCGGTGACCACTTCACCCTGCTCAGGCGCGGTCGGATGGCCGGCAGCCACGCCAGGGCGGAGATCGGCCTCGAACAGCTCACCACCGAGATGGCCGGCGGCTCCGACCTCGCCGAGCTCTCCCACGAGCTGGCCCGGCCCACCGCCCCCGGCCCGGCCGCCGATCCCGCGCCCGGCGACCCGCGGTCCCCCCGCCCCGCGCCCGCCGATCCCGTGCCCGCCGATCCCGCGTCCACCGACTCAGCCGAGGAGCGCCCGCAGCCGTGACCAGCCCCCAAGGCACCACCCGGCCTCCGGTCCTGCCCACCCTGCTCGGCCTCGGCCCGCGCGCCGAACGCCGCCGCCGCTCCCTGCCCGCCGGCCTGCTGAGGCTGCCGACCATCGGTGTCGACATCGGCGGCACCAAGGTCGTCGCCGGCGTGGTCGACGGCGAGGGCAGGGTGCTGGAGAAGCTGCGCACGGACACCCCGGACAAGTCCAAGAGCCCCCGGGTGGTCGAGGACGTCATCGTCGAGCTGGTGCTCCGGCTCGCCGACCGGCACGACGTCCACGCGGTCGGCATCGGTGCGGCCGGCTGGGTGGACGCCGACCGGGCCACGGTGCTCTTCGCCCCGCACCTGAACTGGCGCAACGAGCCGCTCCAGCAGGCGCTCAGCGAACGGCTGCGGTTCCCGGTGATCGTCGAGAACGACGCCAACGCCGCCGCCTGGGCCGAGTGGCGGTTCGGCGCCGGCCGGGGCGAGGACCACATGGTGATGCTCACCCTGGGGACCGGCATCGGCGGCGCCGTCGTCCGCGACGGCTTCGTCGACCGGGGCAGGTACGGGCTCGCGGGCGAGTTCGGGCACATGCAGGTGGTGCCCGGCGGTCACCGGTGCCCGTGCGGCAACCGGGGCTGCTGGGAGCAGTACTCCTCGGGCAACGCGCTGGTCCGCGACGCCCGCGAGCTGGTGGTCGAGGAGTCCCCGGTGGTCCAGCCGCTGCTGGCGCGGGCCGGCGGCGTGATCGAGGGCATCACCGGCCCGCTGGTGACCGAGGCCGCCCGGGCCGGCGACCCGACCGCCACCGAACTGCTCTACGAGGTCGGCACCTGGCTCGGGGTCGGCATCGCCAACCTGGCCGCGGCCCTCGACCCGGGCCGCTTCGTCATCGGCGGCGGCGTCTCCGAGGCCGGTGACCTCCTCCTCGGCCCCGCGCGGGACGCCTTCCGCCGCGCCCTGACCGGCCGCGGCTTCCGCCCGGAGGCGACCATCGTGCACGCCGCGCTCG
Source organism: Kitasatospora sp. NPDC002965 (assembly GCF_040611255.1). NCBI lineage: Bacteria > Bacillati > Actinomycetota > Actinomycetes > Kitasatosporales > Streptomycetaceae > Kitasatospora > Kitasatospora sp. NPDC002965. Next base: position 28,665 of record NZ_JBEXNT010000086.1, read on the forward strand.
GCAACGAGGCGGGCCTGGTCGGCGCCGCCGACCTCGCCCGCCAGGTCGCCCGACGCTTCCGCACCATCAAGCGGCGCCGGGTCGAACGCACCCTCCCGTAGGCCCTGCAAGGCGGCCGGGCGGAGGGCCGGAGCACAGGAAGTCGGCCCGGCCGACTTCCTGCTCAGCGAGCGCCCCGCAGGGACGCGTCAGCCGGCCGACCGCCAGCGGTTGCGGCCGTCCGACCCCGGGGCGCACACCATGGGCGTGCCCTTGCCGGTCACACCGGCCGCGCCGGCAGGGGAGCAGTACGAGCCCCCGCGGACGGTGCCCGCGTCACTCCCGCCGGTCGAGGATTCGCCGGTCGAGGATTCGCCGGTCGGGGAATTGCCGGTCGAGGAATTGCCCGAGGTGGTGGAGCTCCCGTCCGTCGTCGTTCCGGACGCGCCGGTGGAGGCGCTGCCCGAGGTGGTGGAGCTCCCGTCGGTCGTCCTGTTCCCGCCGGTGCTCGTGCCGGACCCTCCGGACGTGGTGCTGTTCCCGCCGGTGCTCCCGACTTCGGTGGGTCGGGTGGCGGGGACCGGCGGGGAGGGCTTGGAGGACCTCGGGGCCGCGGCTTCGGGCGCCGGGGTCTGCGTGGCCGGGATCGGAACCGGTGCCGGCGAGGTAGTGGCCGCAGGCGCCGGTGCGGCCGTGGGGGCCGGGGCCGGAGTGCCGGTGGGCGCCGGCGTCGCTACCGGGCTCTCCGCGGGAGGGGAACCCGTCGCCGTGGTGGCGGACCCTGTGGGTGAGGGCGTCGAGGCGGCGGCCGGGGCGGGCGGCTGCGCGGCCGGCTTCGGGCCGGTCGCCACTCCGATCCACACCAGGCAGCAGAAGGCCGCCACCGTGCTGCTGAGCAGCTTTCTCCAGAGCGGTCTGGGCCAGGTCCACGCGATCAGGAAGGTCGAGAACGGAAAGACCACCATGCTCGCCACGTGTACCCCGCGCCGCTGCCACCAGGGGCGCGGCGCCGGACGGGGGGCGGTGGGGAACTGCGGCGGTGCGGCCGGGTGCACGGAGAGTCTGCGTCCTTCGTGGGAGAAATCCATGGGTGCGTGCGCAAGCGGTAAGCCATGTGAGTGGCTGTTCATCCTTCCTGCATGTCGAACTCGTCAGGAGGCCTTCCGACTCTTCGGGCGGCTGTACGCGTCAACTACCCGTTGGTAGCGTCGCGGCCCTGTTGTCGGGGTCACGGCCTCTGTGAAACAACGGAGTTGACGCCCGATCAGTTACTCGGAAGGATTTCGGATGAGAGCGCTGGCTCGAATCGCCCCGCCGTTGCTGCTTGCCACCGCCCTGGTGTGCTCGGTCGCCGGCCCTGCCGGGGCGGCCGGGCCGCCGTCGGCGACACCGGCCAAGGTGCCCGAGGCCGTGGGCCGGGGCGGGGCGGTGGCCAGTGTGGACGCCGACGCCACGGCCGCCGGGATCGAAGTCCTGCGCAAGGGCGGGAACGCGGTGGACGCCGCCGTGGCCGTCGCCGCGGCGCTCGGCGTCACCGAGCCGTACTCGGCCGGGATCGGCGGCGGCGGGTACTTCGTCTACTACGACCACGACACCGGCCGGGTGCACACCATCGACGGCCGGGAGACCGCCTCCCGGACCGCCGACGCGTCCCTGTTCCTGGAGGACGGCAAGCCGCTGCCGTTCGCCGACGCCGTCACCAGCGGCCTCTCCGTCGGCGTCCCCGGCTCCCCGGCCACCTGGGAGACCGCCGTCCGGCTCTGGGGCAAGCGCCCCTTCGCCGAGGCGCTCGCACCCGCCCGGCGGATCGCCGAGCAGGGCTTCACCGTCGACCAGACGTTCCAGGACCAGACCGCCCTCAACCAGGCCCGGTTCAAGGACTTCCCGGACACCGCCAAGCTCTTCCTGCCCGGCGGCGGCCTCCCGGTCGTCGGCTCGACGTTCCGCAACCCCGACCTCGCCGCCACGTACGCGCAGCTCGGCCGGGAGGGCGTCAAGGCGCTCTACCGGGGAGACCTCGCGGCCGACATCGTCCGCACCGTCCAGCACCCGCCGGTCGACCCCGCCTCCGGCCGCGTCGCCAGGCCCGGCAAGGTGGACGCCGTGGACCTGGCCGGCTACCAGGTCCGCCGGCAGCAGCCCACCCACGTCGCCTACCGGGACTACGACCTCTACTCGATCGCTCCGTCCAGCTCCGGCGGCACCACCGTCGGCGAGTCCCTCGGCATCCTGGAGGACGGCGAGGTCGGCGACTACGACGCCACGCAGTACTACCACCACTTCCTGGACTCCACACGGATCGCCTTCGCCGACCGCAACCGCTGGGTCGGGGACCCGGCGTTCAACGACGTCCCGGTGCGGGAGCTGCTCTCCGCGCGCTACGCCGCCTCGCGCGCCTGCCTGATCAGCCCCGACCGCGCCCTCACCAGCCCGCTCCCGCCCGGCGACCCGCGTCACCCCGCCGACTGCGCGAGCGAGGGCGTGGCGCCCACCGCCGAGCCGTACGAGGGCCTGAGCACCAGCCACCTCACCGTGGCCGACCGCTGGGGCAACGTCGTCTCCTACACCCTGACCCTGGAGCAGACCGGCGGCAGCGGCATCACCGTCCCCGGCCGCGGCTTCCTGCTCAACAACGAGCTGACCGACTTCAACTTCACGCCGCTCGTCCCCGGCGTTCCCGACCCCAACCTGCCGGGCCCCGGCAAGCGCCCGCGTTCCTCGCTCTCGCCGACCATCGTGCTGCGCGACGGCGAGCCCGTGCTGGCGGTCGGATCGCCCGGCGGTGCGACCATCATCACCACCACCCTCCAGGTGCTGCTCGGTCGCCTCGACCGGGGGCTGAGCCTGGAGCAGGCGATCGCCGCACCGCGGGCCAGCCAGCGCAACACGGCCGCCACCCAGGCCGAGCCGGCCTTCCTGGCCCTGCCCGAGCGGGCCCGGCTGGAGGCGCTCGGCCACGTCTTCGCGAGCACGCCGGAGATCGGCGCCGCGACCGGCGTCGAGCGGTTGCCGGACGGCCGCTGGGTCGCGGCCGCCGAACCGGTGCGGCGCGGCGGCGGTTCGGCGGCGGTGGTCCGCCCCGCTCCCTGACCTGCCCCCCGACCCGGGCCCGACCAGAGCCCGACCCGGGCCCGACCCGGGCCCGGGCCCTGCGGCCGGGCCGGATTGTCGGTGCCGTTCGGTAGATTCGGGGTGGACGCCTGCCAGGGCGTCCACCCCTCGTCCGTACCGCCATCGGGAAGGCCGCCCGCCGTGACCGTCCGCATCGCCACCTGGAACATCAACTCCGTCACCGCGCGGCTGCCCAAGCTCCTCGAATGGCTGGAGAGCGCCAAGCCCGACGTGCTCTGCCTCCAGGAGCTCAAGTGCGCCGCCGACGCGTTCCCGTACGAGCCGGTCCGCGAGCTGGGCTACGAGACGGCCGCGCACGGCACCGGCCGGTGGAACGGCGTGGCGATCGTCTCCCGGATCGGCCTGGAGGACGTCGTCCGGGACCTCCCCGGCCAGCCCGGCTACCTCGCCGACGACGCGCTGCTGCCCGACGTCGAGCCGCGCGCCGTCGCCGCCACCTGCGGGCCGGTCCGGGTCTGGTCGGTCTACGTGCCCAACGGCCGCGAGGTCGACCACGCCCACTACCGGTACAAGCTGGAGTGGCTGGAGGCGCTGCGCCAGGCCTCGCTGGAGGACGCGGCCGGCAGCCGCCCGTTCGCCGTCCTCGGCGACTTCAACATCGCCCCGGCCGACGAGGACGTCTTCGACGTCGCCGCCTTCGAGGGCCTGACCCACGTCACCCCCGCCGAGCGGGCCGCGCTGGCCGCCCTCGGCGAGGCCGGCCTGCACGACGTGGTGCCCCGCCCGCTCAAGTACGACCACCCCTACACCTACTGGGACTACCGGCAGCTGGCCTTCCCGAAGAACCGCGGCATGCGGATCGACCTCACCTACGCCAACAAGCCCTTCGTCGACGCGGTCACCGACAGCTACGTCGACCGCGAGGCCCGCAAGGGCAAGGGCACGTCGGACCACGCCCCGGTCGTCGTGGACCTCGACCTCTGAGTCACGGTGGGTGACGGCCGGTCGCTCGAACGGCTCCGAGCGGTGGCCGGGCGGGGGAGAGGTGCCTACCGTCGGTGAGTAACTGGGTGTAGTTGTTCGATCACGTGGACATCCGAGTCCGCGGCTGCGCCCGAGAATCCCGGAGGTTCCGGCATGCGCCCCACGCGTACGGCCGCCGCCGCCCTGATCGGCGCAGCGGTGCTGACCGGCCTGACGGCTCCCACCGCGCTGGCCAAGGACGGCGCCGCCACGGTCAGCCCGACCCAGGCCGCACCGGGCCAGACCGTGACGGTCACGGTCTCCTGCGAGAAGTCCGACAAGCCCGAAGCCAAGACCATCACCGCCAACTCCCAGGCCTTCGAGGGCGGGCCGGCCACCCTCACGCTCGGTTCGGACGGCAAGCACACCGGCTCCGCCCGGCTGGCGGGCAAGCACAGCGGTGACAGCAAGGTCGACGGCACCTGTCCGGACGGCGGGGCCTTCGCCACCACCGTCACCGTGACCACCGTGACGGTCTCGTCCTCCGGCGCCGGGTCCACGCCCTCGGGTCTGGGCGGGTGGAGCGAGGCGGCCGGCGAGTGGGCCGGGTCGCTCGGTCAGTCCGGCGCGGGCAGCCAGCAGGTCGCCCCGCACGGCGCGGTGAAGACCGGCCTCGGTGGCTCGGTGGCGGCCGACCCGCTGGAGCTCGCGGGTGGCGCGCTGCTGATCGCCGGCGGCGTCGGTGGCTTCTGGCTGCTGCGGCGGCGGGCCGGTACCGGGTCCGCCTGAAGACGTGCCGGCCCCGGAGGGGTTCGCGCAGAGGTGGGGGGGCGGGGGGGGGGCGGCGGGCGGCCCCGCGGGCGGGGC
>NZ_JBEXNT010000086.1:33555-40946 GCF_040611255.1 Kitasatospora sp. NPDC002965
TTGGGGTGGGGGTGGGGGTGGGGGGGGGGGTCGTCGACGTCGTGGCGCTCGGGCCAGTGCGGGGGGGGGGGGGGGGGGGGGGGGGGCGGGGGGCCCCCCCCCCCCCCCCCCACCTCCGTGTCCGCCAGGCCGTCAGGCCGGCGGGGAGGGGGTCAGGCCGTCTGCGGTCGACCGGCGTGTCCGGTGTCCTCCGCGCTGTCCGCGTCCTCCGGCCCCCGGGCGTCCTCCGCCTCGGCGGCGGCCCTGAGCGCACCACTGGCCAGCAGGTACTGCGCCAGGACGTACGTCGCCATGATCCAGAACTGGTGGCCCGGCAGCTCCCGCCACTTGGCCAGCTTGGTGGCGATCAGCGTGTCGGAGAGCAGGAACAGCGCCCCGCCCAGCCCGGTCCGCAGGCCCAGCCCGGCCGAGGTGACGGCCGTCGAGGCGAGCAGCAGGCTGTACCCGGCCACCGGCACCCGCAGGTCCCCGAGGTCCGGCCAGAGCCGGCTCACCATCGTCGCCCAGGCCGCCGCGTAAGCCGCCGCCACCAGCAGCGCCCGTCGCCGCTCGGTGAGCGCCCCCTGCCCGACGAACATCGTGACGTAGCAGACGTGCGCCGCGGCGAACGAGCCCATGCCGGCCAGGAACGCGGTGTCGTTGCCGAGCTGGAGCAGGACGTCCCCGCCCGCGCTCAGCAGCAGCGCAGGCGTCAGCAGCCTGGGCGCCTCGCGGCCGGCCGCGGCGGCGGCGACCGCGCTGTGGGCGGCCAGCAGCGGCATCAGCGCCGGCTTGGTGGCGTGCCGGAGCACCTGAGTGTCGGCCAGGATCGCCCCCAGGTGGGCCGCCGAGGTCGTGGCGTAGCCGGTGAGCAGTCCGGTGGCCGAACGCAGGCGGCCGCCGAGAACGGCGCGGGTGGTCGTACGGATGCTCATGCGGCGGTGTCCTCCGGGGGATGGGGAGCGGGTGGCCCGTGCTGGGCACCCCGGGCGACCGGAGCGGGGTCCGGGAAGGACAGGTTACCGACGCGTAGGTTCCGGCCGGGCGGCGGTGGGGCGACGATCGCCGGGCGACGCGCGGTGGGGCGCGGTCCGGTGCCCACGGGACCCGGCAGCTGCCAGCGGGGGCCGCGCCCACCGTCTAGTCTGGTCCACGACATGGAGCAGCAGGAGGACGTGACCGGCGCCGCGCGGGCGGCCGGTGACACGTCGGACGGGCGTACGGGCGGAGCGGGGCGGAGCACCCTCGACGCCGTCGTCGCCGTACGCGAAGCCGTGTCCGCGGCTGTGCCCGGGTCCGCGCGCGTTGCCGTACGTGCGGCGGGAACTGACGGCCCGCAGGAGGTGGACGTGGAGGTGGACGTGGCCGAGGTTGCCGGCCCCGCACCGACTCCGGTTCCGCCCTCCGCACCGACTCCCGCACCGACTCCCGCACCGTCTTCCGTGCCGACTCCGGGGCTCTCGCCGGATCCGGGACTGCTCCGGCTCGCCGAGTGGTTCGCGCAGGCCGACGCCGGTACCGCCGACGACCTCTGGGCGGCCTCCTTCGGGCTCTACCCGGCCCGGCACTTCGGCGCGCCTGCCGAGCCGGGCCCCGCCGGACCGGGCCCCGTCGGACCGGGTCTGCCCGGGTCCGCCCCCGCCGAACCGGCGTCCGACGTCAGCTGGTGGCACGGCCCCACCGCCCACACCCCCGTGCAGCAGCGCACCCGCGAGGCCCGCCCGGTCCGCGGCCTGCGCCGGGCCCGCCGGGACGCCGGCGCGCTGCCCGTCGTCCTCTCGGGCGCCAAGCCGGGCAGGCCGGGCAAGCACCGCAAGCCCGAACGCTCCCGGATCGCCACCGTCGGTGCTCAGGACCGTTCCGCCGCCGCCACCGCGGCCGAGCGGCGGATCGCGGCCCGGCTGCTGCTCGCCCACCCCCTGGTCACGGCCTCCGGGCCGCACGCCGACGGCTTCCCGCTGATCCGCCGTCATCGTGACTGGCTCACCGAGCGCTTCGACACCCTGCTCGGCTACCGTCTGCTCGTCGGCCCCTGGCACGCCCGCCTGCACAAGGCCGGCCTCGGCCCCGGAGCCGCCCGCCGGCTCGAACACCCCGCCACCGGTGCCCCGTTCACCCCCGGCGGGTACGCCCGCCTGGCGCTCGCGCTGGCCCTGCTGGTCGACGCGCCCGAGCAACTGCCGCTCGGCCGGCTGCGGGCCGCGATGTGCACGGTCGGCCCGGAGGCCGCGCCCGCACCGGACGCCGCCCGCGCCGACCTCTGCATGGCGCTCGCCGTCCTGGCCGACTGGCAGGTGCTGCTCGACGTCCCCGTCGATCCGGCGGATCCTGCCGGTGACGAGACCGTCCTGACGGTCGACCGGGAGCTCGCGCGGGCCGTTCCGGCCGCCCCGCCCGCGCGCGCCGCAGACGCGGCCGACCTGATCCGCCACGCCGCCGAGGCCGAGCCCGGCACCGCCGTACGCCGCCGGCTCGCCGAGACCCCGGTCGTCCTGATCGCGGACCTGTCGGAGGAGCGGCGGGACTGGCTGCGTGACCACCGGATCTCGGGCCCCGCCGCCCTCGCCGACTTCCTCGGCCTGGAGGCGGAGCACCGCGCCGAGGGCGTCGCCCTGCTCGACCCCGCCGAGGAGCTCACCGACCTCGCCCTGCCCGGCGCCGGAACCCTGGCCCAGGCCGCGCTGCTGCTGGTCGAACGCCTGGTGGAGGAGGTGCGGCCGCTCCCCGGTGAGTCCACGGACGCCGACGTGCCCGTCCCCGACGCGCTGATAGACGGCGTCCTCGGCGACATCGCCGACGAGTACGGGCTTCCGGCGGGGTGGCGCCGTGACTACCTGGCCGACCGGACGGCGCTGCGCCGTGACTCCCTCGACCTGCTCCACCGGATGGGACTGATCGTCCGCGCACCCCGCGGTACCCGCCCCCCGGGCTGGCTCCTGCGCGCGCCCGCCGCCCGCTACGCCCCCGCCCACCTCCTGCCGGAGCCCGGCACCGGCCGGCACTCGCGCCGGGACCCGGAGATCACCATCCCGGCCCCGGCCGCCCCGAAGGCGGAACAGCACGCCTGAGGCTCAGGGCCGGGCCACGGCGTACTTCTTGGTGGTGGCCGTACCGCCGACCATGCCGTCGCGGCGTGTGGCTCCGATCAGATCATCTCCGGGTGGTGGCCGTGGCCACGGTGCCGGGCTGGACGGTCTCCACGGTGGCGCCCACACCGAGGGTGCCGAGGGTGACGGAGGCGAGGACGGCGGCGCAGGCCAGGAGTCGGCGGTGGCGCTTGGGCAGGGGGAAGCGCGGGTCCTGGAGGGTCGCCGGAGGGTTGGCGTTCATGACAGGGAGGTTTCCAGGGCGGCGTTAACGGTCGCTACGTGCGGGTGAAGTCCGGATGGGGGGTGGGCGTCGGGTTGGGCGGAATACGCAACATCCCAGGTCACACCCCACCCTCCCGACCTCCTCGGGCGGGTCCGGCGTCACCGGTTCACTCGGGCGGGGGGCGCCGGTCGCGCCGTCCGGCGTCGGCGAGGGCGTCGCCGACGGCGACCCGTACGGCGTCCCGCAGGCCGTGGGCCGGGTGGAATCGGGAGGGACCGGCGGCGGGGTCGGTGCGCAGCTCCTTCACCAGCGCGACGCAGAGCAGCAGCATCACCACGACGAACGGCAGGGCGACCAGGATGGTGGCGTTCTGCAGCGCGGTCAGCCCGCCGGCGAGCAGGAGGGCGGCGGCGACCCCGCCCATCAGGACGCCCCAGACCACCACCAGCCACGTGCGGGGGTGCAGCGAGCCGCGGCTGGAGAGCGAGCCGAGGACGAGGGAGGCGGAGTCGGCGCTGGTGATGAAGAAGAGCATCACCAGCAGCACCGCGATCACGCTGGTCACCGAGCCGAGCGGCAGCGAGCGCAGCATCTCGAACAGGGACGCCTCCGCGCCCTGCGGGATGGTCTCGACGAGGTCGGCGGCGCCGGTGCTGTCCAGCCGGATGGCGGTGCCGCCCATCACGCAGAACCAGATCACGGTGGCCCCGCTGGGCACCAGCAGCACGCCGATCAGGAACTGGCGGATGGTGCGGCCCCGGGAGATGCGGGCGATGAAGGTGCCGACGAACGGCGCCCAGGAGAGCCACCACGCCCAGTAGAAGATGGTCCAGGAGCCGAGCCAGCTCTCGTCGGTGAAGGCGCCGGTCTGGGTGGACATGGCGACCAGGTCGGACAGGTAGCCGCCGACGGTGGACGGGATCGCGTCCAGGACGAAGACGGACGGGCCGATCACGAAGACGAAGAGCATGATCAGCGAGGCCAGCACGACGTTGGCGGTGGAGAGCCACTTGACGCCCTTGTGCACGCCCGAGAAGGCGGAGACGACGAAGGCGGCGCTCAGCGAGCCGATGATGATCAGCTGGGTGCGCTCGGTGTTCTCGACGGAGGAGACGTAGCCGAGGCCGTCGGCCACCTGGAGGGCGCCGAGGCCGAGGCTGGTGGCCGAGCCGAAGACGGTGGCGAACACGGCGAGCATGTCGATGGCGCGGCCGGTCCAGCCGTCCGCGCCGCGTTGCCCGATCAGCGGGACGAAGGCGGAGGAGATCCGGTTGCCCCGGCCCTTGCGGAAGGTGGTGTAGGCGAGCGCGAGGCCGCCGACCGCGTAGATCGCCCACGGGTGCAGGGTCCAGTGGAAGAGCGAGAACTCCAGTGCCTGCTGGGCGGCGGCCGCGGACTGCGGTTCCAGGCCGGAACCCGGCTGCGGGGTGGCGAACAGCTGGAGCGGCTCGCCGACGCCGTAGAACATCAGGCCGATGCCCATGCCGGCGCTGAACATCATGGCGACCCAGGAGAGCGTGGAGAACTCGGGTTCGTCGTCGTCACGGCCGAGACGGATCCGCCCGAAGCGGCTGAGGGCGAGCAGGACGGTGAGGACGAGGAAGACGTCGGCGGCGACGACGAAGAGCCAGCCGAAGTTGTGCAGGACCCAGCCGAGGGCGCTGCTGGAGGTCCGGCCGAGGGAGTCCTCGGCGAAGATGCCCCAGGCGACCACCGCCAGGACGAGGACGGCGCTGATCCCGAACACCGCCCGGTCGACGGGGAGGGTGGCGGCGGGTTCGTCCGGCGGCTCGGGCGGCTGACTCGTCATGGGGGTACCTCTTCCGGCGTTCGCCCTGGGCGGTGACATGATCGTCAAAGGGATACATGTCGCACTATGTCCAGTTCCGGCCGGGAGGCGGGGGAGGGCACGCCGGGGAGGGCGGGGCGAGGCGGCGTCGGACGGGTGGACCGGCGGGTGGACCGGTGGGTGTCCGGTGCGGCGGTCCGGCGGGTGTCCGGTGCGGCGGCGGGCCGTCAGGCGGCGGCGTACGCGCGGGCCGGGGGCAGGGCGGCGTCCAGGTAACCGGCGAGGGCGTCCCGGCTGCGGGTCAGCTCGCCGATGCGGGCGTCGAGCTCGGCCAGCTCGCCGCGGAGGGTGCCGAGCAGGTGGGGGCAGGCCTCCAGGGCGGGGATCGGTCCGTGGGCGCACGGGAGGATGCTCGCGATCACCCGGGTGGACAGGCCCGCCGCCAGCAGGCTGCGGACCTGTCGCACCCGGATCGCGTCCCCCTCGGCGTACTCGCGGTAGCCGGCGGCCGAACGCGCCGGCGAGAGCAGGCCCTGCTCCTCGTAGTACCGCAGCAGGCGGGTGGACACCCCGGTCAGACGGGCGAGCTCTCCGATGCGCATGTCCGGGCGAACGCCGGGCCCCGCGGGGGTGTTCCCCCGGAGCGTCCGGCCGTTCACGGATTCGGCAGGTGGGCGGGGGCCGGGGCGTCGGGGGTGACGCCGGCCTGCCACCCGGTCACCGGCCGGCGGCAGGGCTGCTCGACCGTACGGTCATCCGGCGGCCGGGTGGCCGGTGAGGAAGCCGAGCACCAGCTGCCGCAGCTCGGGCAGCTGTTCCACCATCGGCAGATGGCCGGCCGTCAGCTCGGCCAGGCGGGCGCCGGGGATTCCCTCGGCCAGGGCGCGGTGCTGCTCCGGCGCCACCAGGGTGTCCTCGGTGGTGGAGATCACCAGCGTGGGCACGGCGATGCCGGCCAGTTCGGCGCGGACGTCGGCGCGGGCGGCCAGCTCGAACTGCCGGCGGAAGCCCGCCGAAACCGGTGTGGCGGCGAGGGCGGCCCGCAGGTCGGCGAGCCGGTCGGCAGGCAGGGCGTCGACCCAGGTACGGCCGAACACCACGGTCAGGGCCTGGTCGGCCAGCAGGGCCGGCTGCCCGGCGAGGGCGACGGCCTGGTCGGCCAGCAGCCGGAACCGCTGGGATCCGCCGGCCACCCCCGCGAGAAGCAGCAGGGAGCGGACCCGCCCGGGGTGGCGGGTCGCGGCCCGTACGGCGACGGCGGCGCCGAGCGAGTAGCCGGCCAGGTCGAACCCGGTCAGGCCCTCCTCGTCGGCGACCGCCACCAGACGGTCCGCCAGTTCGTCGAGCGAGGGCTCGCCCGGCTCGTCGGGGCTGTCGCCGGAGCCCGGGTAGTCGGGGGCGACGACGGTGCGGTGGGCGGCGAGGTCGTCGAGCAGCGGACCCCAGTTGTCGCGGGCGCTGCCGCCCGCGCCGTGGGCGAGCAGCAGGCCGGGGCCGGAGCCCCGGACGATCCGGGCGAGCGGGGCGGGGGCGGGCTTCGGCGCGGTCATGGCGGTGCTCCTGTGCGGGAGGGCGGGACGGCCGGTCGGCCGCCCCGCCCCGCACGGTAGGAGTTGACATCGGTGTGAAGGTCAAGCCACGGTCCCGTCCGCCGGGGCCGGTTCGCCCGGATCGCCTGACGCGGCGTCGGGGTCGGCCCTATGATCCGCATCGTGACCGGGACGCCCCGTGCAGTGAGGACCACCGGACGGTTCGCCGTCCGCGCCGTCACTCGTGCCGCCGCCCATGCCCCCACCCGTGCCGCCTGCGCCGTGCGCGGGGCCGCCGGTGGACCGGTCGGCGCACCCGGGTGCGCCGCTCCTTCCTGTCGCCGTCACTGTCGCTGTCACAGCTGCTGTCGAAGCAGCTGTCGCTGTCGCTGAGCCCGTCCGGCCGCCCGGGGTGAACCCGGGCTCCTCGGGATCACCCCCGGCCGCCCGACGGCCGCCGCGGCGCCGTGCCGACCACGGCCCCGGCCGCCCCTCGCGCTGACCGCAGCCCCCCCGCCCGCAGGTCCGCGTTCCGACGGCGGACCGGCGCGCCGCCCGCAGGTCCATGGTCCGACCGTCACCACGATCCGAACGGAAGTGTGCCCATGCCCGCCGAAACCCCCTCGGAAGCCGCGTACGACCGGCTCCGCCGCCGCCAGTGGCTGGCCGGCGAGGCCCGCGCGGACGGCGTCGACCGCCGCACCCTGCTGCGGATGCTCGCCGCAGCGGGGGTGCTCGCCGCCCCGACCGCCGGCGGGCTGCTCGCCCCGGCGGACGCGCTC
>NZ_JBEXNT010000087.1:0-40609 GCF_040611255.1 Kitasatospora sp. NPDC002965
CCGGGCGCTGCTCGCACGGCTGACGGCCGCACCCCGGCCGCCGGCCGGCGCCGGGTCCGTGCCGAGGGCCGAGGCCGGACTGCTGGCGGAGATCGCCCGCAGCGCCGCCCAGTCGTCACACCTCCTGGCCACCGGCGAGGAGCCGGCCCCACGGCGCCTGGAACGGTCGCTGCGCGCGTTCCGGAGCACACCGCCCGACGCGACGGACGCGGGGGGAGCCCCGGACGGGGCGGGCGGCCCGCGCGGCCGGGACGGCACGGACGCGGCCGCGGCGCCCCGTCGCCGCGCCGCGCTCGCGGAGACCGCCGAGGCCGCGGTGGCCCTGTCCACGGCGGCCCGCCTGGCCGTGTGCGGCCGGAGCGCGGTGACCGCCGGGTGGGTGGGCGGACCGGCGTTCGCGTACGCCGGGCAGAGCACCGGGAGGCTGTACTGGCGGCGGATCGCCGGTCACGCCGGCCCCCGGTCGGTGTACTTCCAGAACGCGCTGCGGATCAGCCTCGCCCTGGCGGTGGCGCGCGCGGTCGCCGGCGCGGTCTCCCTCCCGCACGGCTTCTGGGCGATGCTCGCCGCGCTCAGCCTGACCCGGACGACCTTCGTCCAGACCGGGCGGACCATCCGGCTGGCCCTCACCGGCACGGTGGTCGGGGCGACCGCCGCCGGGGCGCTGCTGGCCGTGGTCGGCCACCACGGCGTCGTGTACGCGGTGCTCCTGCCACCGCTGATGGCCGTCACGTTCTTCCTCGGACCGCTGCTCGGGGTCGGCTGGGCCCAGGCGCTGTTCACGGTCGTCGTCGCCGCGATCTTCGGCCAGCTCGCCCCGGCCTCCTGGCACCTCGCCGAGGTCCGCCTGCTCGACGTCCTCACCGGCAGCCTGATCGGTCTGCTGTGCGGCCTGCTCGCCTGGCCGCACGGGGCGCGGACGGTCCTGCCACGGGACACCGCGATGCTGCTCGACGCGGTCGCGGCGGCGGTGACGGCCACCACCGCGGCCCTCGCGGGGGCTCCGGCGACGGGCCCGCTCCCGGCACCCGGGGCGACCCCGGGGACGGCGCGGGACCCGACCGCGGCGCTGACGCACGCCCTGCCGGTCGTGGAGTCGGCGTACGCGCAGTTCCAGGACGAGCCCCGGCCCGTGGCCGACCTGCCCGGACCGGACTGGCAGGCCGCGCTGATCGCCGGCCACCACGCCCGTCGCGGCAGCACCCGGCTCCTGGAGCGTCCGGTCCGGCCCGGGCCGGACGCGGCCGAGCGGGCCTGGCTGCTGCGGTCCGGTGACCACGTGGCGGGCGCGTACACGGCCGCGGCGGCACGGCTCGCGGACCGGCGCCGCCGGGTCACAGCCGCACCGGGCCCGGCCACCCCTCCCCCGCCACCACCGCCGCCACCGCCCGGTGGCGCGCCCTTCCTGTACGAGGTGGCCGCCTGGCTCGAAGGCCTGACCCACGACCTCGCACGCCTGGACCCGCACCCGCTCCCCGCCACCGCTCCCGCCCCGGACCCGAACCGCGACGGGGACCCGGACCCGGACCGCGACGAGGACCGGGGTGCGGGGCCGACCGCGTGACCGTACGGCCGATCCGCCGCACGGATGACATCCCCGCCACCGGAACGCGGCGCAGCGCCCCACCGGAACGCCGCCCGGGCATGGTCGGTGTTCGGCCCGGACGGCAGCCCGGGCCCGACCGGTGACGGCCGGAGCGACGAGGATCCTCCCCCGCCCCGCCACCACGACCGGTCCCGCGCACCACCAGGCCCGAGCGCCGGAAGGCCCGTAGGGCGGAAGGACGGAACGGATGGGAAGCCAGCGGCCCGACCCCACCCCGGCGGATCCCGCGCCCGCCGCATCGGCCGTGCCCGCCGAGACGAGCCGGCGGCTCGCGCTGGCGGCCATGCTGTTCGCGGTCTCGATGACCTTCATCGACCAGACGATCGTCTCGATCGCCGCACCCGACATCATCCGCGAGCTGGGCCTGTCGGCCGTCGGCATGCAGTGGGTGGTCAACGCCTACCTGCTCTCCCTGGCGGCGTTCTTCGCCCTCGGCGGCCGGCTCGCCGACGTCCTCGGCCACAAGCGGATGATGCTGATCGGCACCCTCACCTTCGTGATCGCCTCCGCACTGTGCGGCGCGGTGCCGTCAGGCGGCGCCGCGGAGTCCTGGCTGATCTGCTTCCGCGCGGTCCAGGGACTCGGCGCGGCGCTGATGTTCCCGGCCGCGCTCGCGGTGGTGGTCGAGGTGTTCCCCCTGGAGCGGCGCGGCCGGGCGCTGGCACTGTTCTTCGGGGTCGCGGGCGGCCTCACGGCGATCGGCCCGGTGCTCGGCGGCTGGCTGACCTCCTGGACCTGGCGGGCGATCTTCTGGGTGAACGTGCCGGTGGCCGTGATCGCGATCGTGCTCACCGTGCTGGCCCGGATCCGCAACACCCCGCGCCGCGAGCCCGTCGACTGGACCGGCGCGCTCCTGGTGGCCGCCGGGATGGGGCTGAGCGTGCTCGGGCTCCAGCAGGCGGCGACCTGGGGGTGGGGCAGCTGGGCGACCTGGCTCTGCATCGTCGGCGGGCTGGTGGTGCTGGTGGTGTTCTGCGTGCTGGAGCTGCGCACCGAACACCCGCTGATCAAGCTTCGGGTCTTCGCCGACCGCGCCTTCGCGGCCGACAACGCCGTGCTGTTCTTCGCCATGATCGCGTTCGTCCCGGTGTTCTTCTTCGCCTCGGTCTACGCCCAGGTGGCGCTGGACCAGTCCCCCAACGAGGCCGGCCTCTACCTGCTGGTGTTCTTCGCCGGCTTCGCCCCCGGCTCGCAGATCGGCGGACGGATGCTGGACCGGCGCGGCGCGCGCCCGCCGATGCTGCTGGGCACGGCGGTGTCCGCGGTCGGGTTCGCCCTGTGGGCCTCGAAGATCACCGACCTCTCGCTCGGCGCGCAGTGGCCGTACATCGTGCTGGCGGGCGCGGGCATCGGGCTGCTGCTGACGCCCGCGTCGACGGACGCCGTCAACCGCTCGATCGACGCGTCCTACGGCGAGGTCACCGGGATCACCCAGACCGTGCGCAACTACTCCGCGAGCCTGGGGCTGGCCGTGCTGGGCACCGTGCTGCTCCACACCACCACCAGGAACGTGCGGGAGACCCTCGTCGCCGACGGTGTCCCGGCCGACACCGCGCACCAGGTCGCCGACACGGTGACCGCGGGCATCACCGGCCACGGCTCCGGCGGCCAGTCCCCCGCCGGTGTCGGGGCCGCGATGACGGACGCGATCCGGGCGGACTTCGCGGAGGCGAACGGGCCCGTGCTGTACGGCATGGCGGCGGCGCTCGCCGTCGCGTTCCTGTGCGCGCTGCTGCACCCCGGTACCCGGGTCACCGAGGAGATCGGCCCGCAGCGGGGCCGGTGACCGCTCCGGCCGGCGGCTCACCGGCTCCCCTGCGCGGGCGGCGCCGGGCCCCTCCGGGGGGAGCGCCCCTCCGGCGG
This sequence comes from Kitasatospora sp. NPDC002965, assembly GCF_040611255.1. Lineage (NCBI taxonomy): Bacteria > Bacillati > Actinomycetota > Actinomycetes > Kitasatosporales > Streptomycetaceae > Kitasatospora > Kitasatospora sp. NPDC002965. Next base: position 3,470 of record NZ_JBEXNT010000087.1, read on the forward strand.
GGTCGTCGGCTCCGGGCGGTAGCGTCGGCGACGCCGGTCCGGGAGCGGTCCGGGCCGTGAGCCGGCCCGGAGCCGGCCCGGAGCGGACCCTGGGCGCAGCCCGTCCGGGAGAGCCGTCCGCGAGCCCAGGAGCACCGCCGTGAACCGCTACACGCCCCCGCCGCCCGAGTACGCCTGGTTGATGGGCGGGCTGACGGCGGCCCTGGAGGAGGGCGGGGTCCACCACCTCGGGTACCGGCTGTCGGGCCCCTGTCTGGAGTACGACGACGGGAGCAGCAGCCACTGGCAGCTGCTCCGGCTGCCGGGGGGCCGTGCGGTGGTCACCGGGTTCGACGTGGACTTCAGCCGGGAGCAGGACGTGCGGGAGCTGCTGGCGGGCGGACCCGGCTGGCTCCCCCGGGACTGGTCCGGGCTCACCGAGCGGATCGCCTTCTGCTTCTGGTGGGAGCGCGGCGCCGGCGCGTGGTCGTCCGCGCCGTGCCCGCCGGACCGCGGTGCCACCGTCACCGGATCCGTCCACGACATCGAGGACCGGCTCTTCGAGCGCGCCGTGGAACGCTCCGGGGACTACGACGAGGTCCGCGAGGTGTTCTGTCCACGGCTCGACGCCCTCGTCGGGGCTGCCTCCGAGGCGCGCCTCGGCGAGGCCGAACTGACGCCCGTCCTCGCGTACCTGGAGGACCCCGGCCACCTCGCCCCCGCCGCGGCCCTGGCCGTCGCCACCGCGGCCGGGTTCACCCCCGGCAGCCGCCGGCCGGAGCTGTCGGTCGCCGGCTGACCCTCCCGTACCGGCGGCCGGCCGGCCGGCCGGTGGGAGGGTGCCGTCGTGCCGGTGCCGTCGTGCCGGTGCCGTCGTGCGGTGCGGAGCCCGACGGACGGAGGTGACTCCGCGGAGGCAACTCCAATGGGCCAGCAGCGTTCGTCGCCCGGCCGCCCGGAGCCGAGCATGGGAACGGCCCCCACCGGCGGCCGAACGGACGGCTGAAAGGTTGCACGGGATGCGAACGCTCTACCCCTGCCGCACCAGAGGAAGCAGGCCGGCGCGAACTGCGGCGGCCCTCGCGGCCGTCGCGGGAGCGGTCGTCCTCACCGTGGCGTCGTGCAGCAGCTCGTCGGCGCCCGCGACGCCGACCGACACCGCCCGCCCCACGCTGACGGAAGCACCGAACCCGTCGACGTTCTCCGGCGAGCCGCCCTCCGCACTCGCCTCGAAGGCGGAGTCCGCCCTGGCCGAGGCCTCCTCCCGCTCGGCCTCGGCCCAGGCCGCCGCGTCGTCCTTCCAGGCGTCGGCGGACGCCCAGGCCGCGCAGAGCCGCCAGAAGGCCACCGAAGTCCTCCAGGGCGTGGCGGGCAGCGGCAACGCGCTCTCCGACGTCACCCTCACCGGTGTACCGCGGAGCACCACCGGCGGCCTCCACGCGGCCGTGGTGACGATCGTCAACAGCACGCGCGAGACCGCCTCCTACGCGGTCCGGGTGGACTTCACCGACGCGTCCGGCAACACCGTCGACACCGCGGTGGTCGGCGCCGAGAACATCCCTGCCGGCGGCAAGGCCGACCCGATCGCGTTCAGCCGCCAACCGGGCGACCTGCCGCTGACCCCGGTCGTGGTCAAGGCCCAGAGGTACTGAGTCCGCGGCGGACCGCGGACAGCGGACCGCCGCGCGCGTACGCCCGCCGGACGGGTTCTGACGAAAGGTACTCCCCCATGCGTTCCGATCTCACCACCGCGACGCTCGCCGAGCTTCGCCGTCCCCGCCCGTACCCGGCGGTCTCGATCCTGATGCCGACCCACCGCCGGGAGCCCGACAACGCCCAGGACCCGGTTCTCCTGCGGAACCTCGTCGCCGAGGCGAGGGCCAGGATCGACGAGGACCAGGCGATCTCCCGGGCCGACCGGCTCGACGTGACCGGCCAGCTCGACCAGGCGCTGAAGGAGGTCGACCTCGTGCACGCGGAGGACGGCCTCGCCCTGTTCGTCTCGCCCGGCGAGCACCAGGTGTGGTCGCTGACCCGGGCCGTGCCGGCCCGCACGGTCGTGTCGGACTCCTATCTCACCCGCAACCTGGTCGCCGCCCGTGCGGCCGACCGCCCCTACTGGGTCCTGGCGCTCGCCGCCGACCGCATCAGCCTGTGGGCGGGCACGGGCGACCGCCTGGAGGCACAGTCCGGGAGCTTCCCCTTCACCCGGAGCCTGGAGGACCCGGACGCCGAGCGCAAGGAGCGGATCGGCGACCTGCCGAGCACCTTCAGCGACGAGGCCACCCGCCAGTTCTTCCGTGAGGCGGAGGCGGGCCTGCGGGACGTGCTCGCCGAGGACCCCCGCCCGTTCCACCTGGTGGGCGAGGCCCACGCGCTGTCCCTCTTCCAGGACCTCTGGACCGCCACCCCCGGCCCCGTGGCGACGGTCGCGGTGGGCGGCCTCGCCGAAGGGCCGGCCCAGGCGCTCCGGGAGGCGGTGCGGCCCGCCCTCGCCCAGCAGGCCGACCGGGCCGCCGCGAACGCGGAGGCCGAGCTGGACCAGGCCCGCGGCCGCCAGCTGCTGGCCGCCGGGCTCGACGAGGTGTGGCAGACCACGGGCGACGGGCGGATCGGTCGGCTGGTCGTCGAGGACGACTACCGCGCCACCGTCCGCGACGACGGCGAACACCTCGTCCCGGCCACCGACGGCGAGGCCGGTGCCCGTGAGGACATCGTCGACGAGATCATCGAGAAGGCGCTGGACGGCGGGGCCCAGGTCGACTTCGTCCCGGACGGGAAGCTGAGCGGCATGGGGCACATCGCCGCGGTCCTGCGGTACTGAGCTCCTGAGGTTCTGAGGTTCGTGCCGCTCCCGGCCCCGTCCTGCCCACCCGCAGGGCGGGGCCGGCGCCGTCGTGCCCGTGCACGGCCTTCGCCCTCCCGTCCGCCGGCGTCACCGGTCGGCCGGGCCGGCCGCTCGGGCGGGGCGGGACCAGGTGAGCCCTTCGAGCTGTTCGATGCTCCGGTTGAACTCGACCAGCAAGGTGAGGAACCGCTCGGTCTGCGGTTCGGGCCAGCCGGAGGCCTCGATGAGGCGGGCCGTGCCCGCGCGGCTGACGGCCCGGTCGGCCGTCAGGCGTTCCAGGCCGAGCGCGGTGGGGCGGAACCGGCGGGCCGTCCCTCCGGCGGGATCGGGGATCCGCTGCACCAGGCCGGCCCGGAGCATCGCCCCGACCTGGCGGTTGACGGTGGAGACCCCGACGTGGAACGTCAGGGCCAGCTCCTTCAGCGTGAGCGGTTCACCGGCCTCCAGCCGGGTGAGCAGGACGTAGGCCGAGCGCTCCAGCGTCTGGCCGATCCGGGGGCCACGGGCCGCCACGAAGTGGCGGGACAGCAGGGTCAGTTCACGCTCCAGCTCACCCAGCCGACGTTCGTGCTCACTCATTCCGGTCCTCCGCTCCGCAGATTCTTTGTGCATAGTGCACATCATATGTACGCTACACAATATGGGCATCATGCCCGTGCGGCCCGACACGAACCACCGCACCAGCACGAACGACGAAAGGACCTGGCCATGGATCGCCTGAAGGAGAAGGTCGCGGTCATCACCGGCGCGGGGAGCGGGATCGGACGCTCGGCGGCCGAGCTGATGAGCCGCGAGGGCGCCCTCGTCGTGGTCGCCGACCACAACACCCGGGGCGCCGAGGAGACCGCCCGGCTCGTCGAGGCGGCCGGCGGCCGGGCCCTGCCCGTCACCGTCGACGTCACCGACGAGGGCTCGGTGGCCGACATGGTCGCCGCCGCCGTCCGCGAGTTCGGCGGACTGCACGTCCTCTGCAACCACGTCGGCGGGACCGATCCCCGCAAGGACCTGGACCTGCTGCGCATGGACCTCGACGAGTTCGACCGGGCCGTCGCCCTCAACATGCGCAGCACCCTGCTGGGCTCCCGGCACGCGGTGCCCCACATGATCCGCGCCGGCGGCGGCTCGATCGTCAACACCGCCTCCGTGGCGGCCCTCGTCGGCGACGTGCTCCAGACCTCCTACGGCGCCGTCAAGGCGGCCGTGGTCAGCATCACGAAGTCGATCGCCGTCCAGTACGGACCGCAGCACGTGCGCTGCAACGCCGTCGCTCCGGGTGCGGTCATGACCCCCGCCCTGGAGAACAACCTGCCCCCGGAGGTCATCCGGTCGCTCAGGAACGGCAACGCCCTCCCCTACCTGGGCACACCCGAGGACATCGGCCACACCATGGTCTTCCTCGCCTCCGACGAGTCGCGCTACCTCACCGGCCAACTCCTGGTCGTCGACGGCGGCATGACCATGCAGTCCTCCGCGGCGCCCGGCCGGCGCGCCATGCTCCCCGGCTGAGGCCCGCGCGGCAGGGCGGACCCGGCCAGGAAGGGAGCCGGGAGAGAAGGAAGCGACAAGGGGGGAAGGAGGCGGGCGGGGCAGGCGGGGCGGGCGGCGGCCGGGGGCGCCACGGCCGCCCCGCGCGCCCGGCCGGACGTGACCGCCCTACGGCGTCGGCCCCGGCGGGAACGGACCCGCCGCCGGAGCACCCGCCTGCACGGAGGTCCGGGCTGCGGCGAGGGCGGCGCCCGCGGTGCGCAGGTGGTGGGCGATCAGGGGCAGCAACGCCGGAGAGAGCGTGCGGGCCGTGAACTGCCGCGCCGCCTCCAACGGACCGGCGGCCCGCTCCAGGAGATCCGCGACGCGGAGGCGGTCCGCGCCGAGGGCCTCCGCCCGGAGACCGTCCGCATGGAGGGCGTCCGCCCCGGCGTCCGACCGCAGCTCCCCCACGGTACGGCGCAGCAGGATCAGCGAGTCCTCCGCGTCGGGTGGTCCGTCGGGGAACTCATGCCCCCACCGGGCGAGTTCGAGCTCGACGGTCCGGGCGTGGTGGTCGCACCGCCCGGCCCAGAAGACCAGGGAGGCGGTCGGGGGCGGCGGAGACTGGTTCTGGGTCGACACCCTCCGATCATGTCCCAAGACCGGGCCGCCCGTGTCCCGTTCCCGCAGCTTCACCATCCGGAGCGCAGGCCCGGTGGACCGACCGGTGGACCGACCGGCCGGGGCGTCGACCGCACGTTCGACGGTCGGGGCGGCGTGCGGGCGCCAGGGGGCAGGCCGACCGGGGCCCGCTCGGCGCGTCGCGGACGCGGTCGCACCGCCACGCCCGCGCGACATCCTCCGTAGACGTACCCCCCGTACAGCCCTTGACCGGCGGGTCGATAGTATGTACCCGCACGTGAGGCCCGGCAGACGGCTTCCCGTCACGGCGCCCGTCCGACGACGAACGTCGCACCGTGTCCGCTCCGTACGTTCCGGAGCCCGCTCCCGCCTGCCGACACTCCGTGGCGCTCGTGACCCTCGACGCCTGACGGGCCGCCGGGGTCATCAGCGTCGTCGAGGAGAACCGTGCCCGGATCGCAGCCTGCCGGACGCCTGCGCGCGTCCGGCCCCGCTCCACCGGCTGCCGGTGGACCGCCCCGGCCCGGACCGGGTACCGGCGCCGGTACCGGCGCCGACTCCGGTTCCCCTCGGGATTCCCGCCCCTCCCGTACGCCTCCCGCGCCTCTCCGGTCCCCCGGAGCCGCCGGGTCGCGCGCCGCGCGTGCCCTCCCACCATCCATCAGCGACACGTCAGTTCAGGTACCGCATGCACCTCCACACCGCCCCCATCGACGGTTTCCATTACGGCTGGATCAACCCGGTCCTCTCCTACCTGGTCGCCTGCACCGGAGCCGCTCTCGGCCTTCGGTGCACCGTCCGCGCCCTCGACCTGCCGCCGCGCCGGCGCCTCGGCTGGCTGCTGCTCGGCGCCACCGAGATCGGCTGCGGCATCTGGACGATGCACTTCCTGGCGATGCTCGGATTCAACGTCACCGGATCGACGATCCTCTACAACGTGCCCCTGACGCTGTGCAGCCTGCTGCTGGCGATCGGCGTGGTCGGCCTCGGCATCCTCTACGTCGGCTACCGACCGCGTAGTGCCGGGACGCTGCTGATCGGCGGGACGGTCACCGGTCTCGGCGTCGCGGCGATGCACTACCTCGGCATGGCCGCCATGCACGTGCAGGGGCAGGTCTCGTACCAGCCGCTCGTCGTCGCCGCCTCGATCGCGATCGCGGTGTTCGCGGCCACCGCCGCGCTGTGGATGACGCTCAACATCACCGGCCTGCTGGCCTCGCTGGCCTCCGCGCTGATCGCGGGCGTCGCGGTGGTCGCCATGCACTACACCGGGATGGCCGCCGTCTCGGTCGTGCTGGACGGCCGCACGCCGACCGCCGGCCTGCCCGCCTCGCAGTTCATCACCCCGCTCGCGGTGGCGGTGCTCGTCCTCCTCGCGCTCGGCGGGATCGCGCTCATGCTCTCCCCGCAGGAGTCCTCCCTCTCGGGTCGCCCGGCCCCTCGGCCGGAACCCATCCCGGTCCGGCTGTTCGACCGGCGCGACTGACCCGGAACCGGGCGCACGGCGGTTCGACCCGTCGTGCGCCCGGACGCCGGTCCCCGCCGGCACCGGTCGATGCGCCGCATCGGACTGAAGTCCGTGCCGGAGGAGGTGCCGGGCCGTCGTACCCGACGGTGCTGTCCTTCCGGCCGCAGAGCCGGACGGCCTCGGCTCGGGGCGTCAGGACGTCCGGGGCACGGCGCCGGACGCGGCCGGGGCCGCGAGGCCCTCGCCCGGGGAGGCCGGGGCGGCGTGTTCGCGGAGGAGGGCGGCCAGGGCCTCGGCGTACGGGTGGGGGCGGCTGCGCAGGGCCCGGGCGATCCCGAAGTGGCGGGCGGGACGCGGCGGCCTCACCGGAACCACCCGAGTACCGGGGAGTGCCGGATCGAGCGCGACGTACGGCACCAGGGACACGCCCACGCCCGCCGCCACCAGGGACCGGGCGAGGAAGTAGTCGGTGGTGGAGCCCGCGACCCGGAGTTCGAAGCCGGCGAGCGCGGCGTGGCCGCGGTGAACGCCTGCTCGGACGGGCCGGTCGACGCGGTCGCGCTCTGCGAGCTGATCGCGGAACGGCTCGGCACCACGCCGCGCTACCGCCGGGCCGGGGAGACGGACCGCTCGCCGTTCTCCTTCGACCGCTGGTACCCGATGGACAACCGGCACGCCGCCGCCTCGGGCTGCGGTTCTCCCCCACGGCGCAGTGGCTGGACGGCGCCGTGGGCGAGGTCCTCGAAGCCCTCGGAGGGCCGGGGGAGTTCGGAGGGCTCGGGGACCGCGGGGATTCCTACGCTCCCGAGGAGCGCCACGGCCGCGACGGCCACGGCGCCGGGGTGTCCGGCGGAAGGGCGGCGTGACCGTGCGACAGCGCTCCCTCGGCGACCGGACGGTCGGCGCGATCGGGCTCGGCGCGATGCCGCTCTCGGTCGAGGGCCGGCCCGACACGGACGCCGCCCTCACCACCCTGCACGCCGCGCTGCACGCCGGCGTCACCCTGCTCGACACCGCCGACTCCTACCACCAGCACGCCGACGAGGTCGGCCACAACGAGCGGCTGGTCGCCCGGGCCCTGGCCGCCCGTGAACTGCTGGACGCCGGAAAGATCAGGGCCGCAGGGATCTCCAACGTCGACGAGCGGCAGATCCTGACGGCCCGGGACGTCCTCGGCCCGGACCTGGTCTCGGTGCAGAACCGGTTCTCGCCCGCCGTGCGCGGCGGCGAGCCCGAACTGCGGCTCTGTGAACGGCTGGGCCTCGCGTTCCTCCCCTGGAACCCGCTCGGTGGTCTCGCCCGCAGCGTCCTGGACGACCCCTCGGAGGACACCGCGGCCCGCACCGCCTTCCACCGGATCGCCGCCGCACCGAGGGTCTCCCCGCAGCAGGTCGGCCTCGCCTGGCTCCTCGCGCTCTCCCCCGTCGTCGTCCCGATCCCCGGTGCCCGCCGCCCGCCGCCCGTCGCCCGTCGCCCGTCGCCCGTCGCCCGGCCAGCATCCGCGATTCCGTGGCGGCGGCCGGCCTCGTCCTCCGCCCGGACGAACTCGAAGCCCTCGCCGGACCGTTCACGGGCCCGGAGCAGCCGCCCGCAGCGACGCCGGGAGCGGGGTGAGATCGCGTTCGGGGCGCCGCCGCGCCCCGGACAGGCTCGTCCGACCGCCGGTCCGTGGCGTCCGAGAAGTCGCGCGGGAGCTCGGTGCGGGCGGCCGACGGGTGAGGTTCCGGCGGAGTCGGGCGGCGGACGGAGGCGTCGGGGCGTGCCGTGGAAGACTTTCGGACCATGGACGAGGGCGACACGGACGAGAGCAGCGGGCAGGTGCCCCTGCTGCTGGTGGACGCCGCCAACGTCGTCGGGTCGGTGCCCGACGGCTGGTGGCGCGACCGGCGGGGCGCCGCGGAGCGGTTGCGCGACTCCCTGACCGGCATCGCGGTCGGCGGGCTGGTGTCACCTGCCGGCGGCCCGGCGTGGGCGCACTCCGGGCCGCTGGAGGTGGTCCTCGTCGTGGAGGGCGCCGCGCGCGGCGTCGCCCCGGTCCCCGGAGTCCGGGTCGAGGCCGCGTCCGGCAGCGGCGACGACCGGATCGTCGACCTCGTCGGGAACGCCCTGACCGACCGGACCCGGCGGAGGTGCCTGGTCGTCACCGCGGACCGCGGACTGCGAGCCAGGGTCACCGCGCTCGGCGCCGACGTCGTCGGCCCCCGGGCGGTCCGCCCGGCGTGAGCCCCGTGCGGCCGACGCCACCGGCCCGACGCGCGACCGCCGTCTGTCGGCAGCCGGGGACGCAGGGCGGCGCGGCGGCACGGCGGGGAGTGCGAGGTCACCGCCACCGGGGTCGGCCCGGCGCCGGTCGGCGGCGACGTCGTCGCCCTCGGCACCGCCGACAACCGCGACCTGACCGTCGACCGCCGTGCGGACACCACCTGGACGGTGCCGCAGGGGCGCCGTTCCCGTGGCTGCGACGCGGACGGGCACACCCGTGCGCCGGCGGTCGCACCGGTGGCGCACGCGCCGTCCCCGGTACGGGCCGTACCCCGCGCGGGCCTCCGGATCAGAACACCGACCAGCCGGTCGCGGTCGTCAGCGCGTCGAGGGCCGCGACGCCGAGCACCGAGTTCCCGGCGGCGTCCAGGCCCGGGCTCCAGACGCAGACCGTGCCCCGGCCCGGCAGCACCGCCAGCACCCCGCCGCCGACCCCGCTCTTGCCCGGCAGGCCGACCCGGTAGGCGAACTCGCCCGCCGCGTCGTAGGTACCGCAGGTGAGCAGCACCGCGTTGATCCGCTTGGCCTCGCTGCGCGACAGCAGCCGCGAACCGTCGGCCCGCACCCCGTGGCGGGCGAGGAAGAGTCCGGCCAGCGCGAGGTCGTGGCAGCTGGCCTCGATCGCGCAGTGCGCGTAGTAGTGCGCGAGAACGCTGTCGACCGGGTTACGCAGGTTCCCGTAGCTCGCCATGAAGTGTGCCATCGCGGCGTTGCGGTGACCGTGCTGCGCCTCCGAGGAGGCCACCGAGTCGTCCACCGCGACGGCCGGGTTCCCGGACTCGGTGCGCAGGAAGTCCCGGACGGCCCCGACCGCGTCCCCGGTCAGCTTCAGCAGCCGGTCCGTCACGACCAGGGCGCCGGCGTTGATGAACGGGTTGCGCGGGATGCCCTGCTCGGACTCCAGCTGCACCAGCGAGTTGAACGGGTTGCCGGACGGCTCGCGGCCCACGCCGGTCCAGAGTCCGTCGTCGCCCTCGGCCAGTGCCAGCGCCAGGGTGAAGAGCTTCGACACCGACTGGATCGAGAACGGGTGCCGCCAGTCCCCCGCCCCGAACACCTCCCCGTCGACGGTGGCGATCGCCATCCCGAATGCCGCCGGGTCGGCCTTCGCGAGGGCCGGAATGTAGTCGGCGACCCGCCCTCGCAGGGGCGACCGCCGGGCCGCCTCCATCGCCTCGTGCAACAGCACCTGGTAGTCCACTTCTTCCACGCCGCCATTCTGGTCGACCTCGTCGACCTGCGGGAACCCGGGTCCACCCGGTCCGGGGCCGACCGCCGGATGAGGGGGTGTGGCAGGCTGTGCGTCACCGACGGAGGGGGCGTACCACCATGCACAGGCCGAGCCGGCCCGAGGACCTGCACCACACGGACGCCGTGTGGGCGCGGGCCGTCGCCCTCGCCCTGCTGGAGGCCGCCCAGGGCGACCCCGAGGGCTACTGGCTGGACGAGCACGGTGTGTGGTGCGACGCCACCGGCGGGTCCTACTGGTGGCGTGTCACCGTGCTCGACGACGGCCACGCGGTCTTCTGCGGCCAGGACTCCGACGGGAGCGTGACCCACGTCGACGGCCGGCAGATCGACTTCCTCGCCGGAGGCCCGGACTGGCTGCCCTCGGAGCAGTTGCGCGAGGACGCCCGGGGCAACCTCTTCGGGTTCCTCTACTGGTGGGAGGACGGTGCCTGGCACCGGATCCCCTACCCGGCCGCCGTCCACGACGACGGGCTGTCCGGGGCCGCCGAATGGCTGGGCTCGGAGGAGGCGTTCGTCGACGAGGCGACCGGCCTGGCCGGCGTGCAGCGCGCGGACGAGCCGGTGTTCACCGCCGCCCTCGTCCGGTACCTGCGGCGCGCCGAGGTCCGTACCGTCGACACCTCCGTGGTGGCGGAGTTGCTGGCCGCGGCGGGCACCGGGGACGACGGGCGCCCGCCCCTGCTGCTGGAGCCGGCCGTGGACGTCGCCGTCCGCGCCGGGCTGACCCGGTACGCGGCGCAGGTCTGACCGCCGCGGCACCGACCCGAGGGACGGCGCGGTGTTCACCGGCTCGTGCCGGTGCCGGGCGCAGAATCGTCCGGGACAGCGCGTCCGTCACCGGCACGAGGAGCAGCGCCATGGCCCGCTACGAGACCGATCCCCGCGTGGATGCCTACATCGACGCCCTGCCCGGCTGGCAGCAGGAGATCTGCCGGCGGGTCAGGGACCTCGTCCACGAGGCCGATCCGGAGGTCGCGGAGACCGTCAAGCGGACCGTCGTCCCGTACTTCGTGCTCCAGGGCAACATCTGCGCGCTGCTCGCGGCCAAGGACCACGTCAACGTGTTCCTCTACGACGGCGGCATCGTGCCCGACCCGGAGGGCATCGTCACCGGCGGCCACGACAACAAGACCGCCCGCACGGTGGCCGTCCGGGAGGGCGGGGCGGTCAACGAGGCGGCGCTGCTGGCGATGTTCCGGCAGATCGTCGCCGACAACCGGGCCGGTGGCTGGCGGGTGCTGAAGCGCGACCGGTAGGAGCCGGGGTGGCGGCGTGGCTGGGGTGGCGGGGTGCCGGCGTGGATTCAGTAGCCGCCGAAGCCCCCGAACCCGCTGAGTCCGTGGCCGCCGGAGTAGCCGCCGGATCCGGACACACCGGTGCCTCCGATGCCGTGGCTTCGGCTCGACCCCCTCGTTCCGGGACTCGCGACCACCGGTTGCGGGCCCTCCGGACCCGCGCGCCAGTGGTTCCCGGTGACCTCGCGCCACCAGTCGTGGAAGGTGACGGCGACGTCCTGGGCACGGCACTCCTCCTCGGTCGCGGCGCGGGCCCGTTCGTCCCAGCGGAAGTCACCGCTGCCGTCGGGGGCGCGCACCAGCTCCCGCAGAGCCGTCGCCAGTTCCCTTGCGGTCAGAGGGCCCCGGGAGGGGCTCGCGGAGTCCTGCGGGCCCTCGGGTGCCCCAGGTGGCTCCGCCGCCGGCAGGTCGGAGCGGTGGATGTCGGAGCGGTGGATGCGGACGGGCTCGCCCCGGCCCGCCGGCCGGTAGAGCCACACCTCGCGGGCGGCGACCCCGTCGAGCACCGCCCGTCTCCGCCGCTCCTCCCGCCGGCGGGCCTCCTCGGCCGCCTTCCGCGCCACCAGCGCCTCCGCCACCCGCTGTTCGAGCTCCGCCCGCACCGGCCGGTACAGCTCGGTGACCCGGTGCAGCTCCAGCGCGAAGACCTGTTGCGCGTGCACCGACCGCTCGGTGGCCCGCCGCTGCCGGCCCGGCCACCGGCGCGGGCGGCCGATGCCGTGCCAGGCGCGTGAGCCCTCGGCCAGGTCGATGACGGCGCTGCGGCCACCGTGCGCCCGGTACACCTCCTCCAGGGCCCGCGACAGGCGGTCGAGGAAGGTGCGCAGGGCACCCTCCCAGCGCGCGCGGTCGGCCTCCGAGCAGGGAACCGGCTCGCCCCAGCCGACCCCGATCCGGTAGACCTCGACGTGCTCCGGCAGCACCACCGAGCCGGTCGGCGCCAGGCGGGCACCGCAGAGCCCCTCCACGTCCAGCCTGACCCTGTCCCGACCGACCCTGACCTCCGTGACCGCCACTGCCGCGCCCTCCCGCCCTCTTGGTCCTCCCACCGGCACACGACCCGAATGTCACTCACCATAACCGCGCGACCACGTTCGGCGACAGGGTTTTTCCGCCGGTCCGCCGCGCCGGGCGCCCCCGAACGTCGGCCGGGAACGGGAGGCGGGCAGTGGAGGCCGGAGAGGGAGCGGGGGGAACGTTTCCGCAGCGCAGGGGGGCGGCGGCCGTTGTCAGTGGCCCCCGATAGGTTCCTCCGTACAGCGCCGCTCCGGCGCGAAAACCCTCTCAGTGCAAGGAGTTGGTGTGTCGTTTTCCCGGGAGGAGTCGAGCACGGCCCAGGTGGTCGCGCCCGCCCGGCCGCGCAAGCTCGCCAAGGTCCCGTTCGTGGAACTGACGGACGGTCGACTGCAAGGCGTGGTGTCCAGCGGCTCGGACATCGGGCGGGTCTACGTCTCGTCGGTCGCGGCCGGCGACTTCGCGTTCACCTGCAGCACCAACAACAACCGGCCCTGCGGCGGCGCGTACGGCAGTTTCTGCAAGCACCTGGCGGCACTGGTCGACGAGGCGGTGCTGCAGTACGGCGGCGAGCGCGTCGCCCGCTACCTGCGGGTCGACGCGGGCACCCCGGAACCGGGCGGCCCGGAGATCACCCGCACCATGACCGGCACCCGCCCGCCGAAGGCCGACGGATCGGCCGCCGCGAGCGTGTTCAGCCGCTTCCTGCGCCAACTGGCCTACCTCGAACTCGCGCCGACCACCACGCCGCTGCCGGAGCTGCACTGGTTCCCGTCGAGCCGGGCGGTGGCCTGATGCGCGTCGACCTGCTCACCGAACCGGTCGCCGGGCTCCAGGAGGCCCTGGCGGCGGTCGACGCCTTCGACCGGGCCCTGGTCGGCGGCCTGCGCCGGCCCGGCCCCGCCCAGGCCGCCGGCCTGGCCGCACTCGCCGACGCGGTCACCGGATCACCGCTGGCCGACCGGGTCGCCGAAGCGGCCGGGAAGGCCGCCGCCGGTGCGGCGGGCGAGGAGCACCTCACCGTCCTCGCCGCGGCCCGCACCGCACTGCTGGGCGCCGTCCACGACGCCCTGACGGACCGGATCGGCGAGGCGACCGGCCGGCCTCCCACCGGCGATCCGGCCGCGGGCCCGGCCGCGGTGACCCCGGCGGGCTCGGGCCCGGCCGCCAACCTGCTCGCGGCCGCCCGCTCCTGGCTGGCCGACCTGGCCCGCGCCGGGTGGCAGGGCATCGACCACGAGTCGGTCGCCGGCGCCGCACCGGTGGTCTCCGCCCTGCTGCCCGACCCTGGGGTGCGCCGCCTCGCCGCACTGCTGGACGGCTTCGCCGCCGAACTCGCCGCGTCCTGCCCCGGCGCCGCCCTGGACCAGGTGCCGTTGCGCCGCTGGGCCGACCTGTGGTCCCGGGCGATGCTGCTCGCGCAGCCGGGCGCCGTCGGCGCCCCGTCGGCCGCCGCACCGCCGGCGGTCGTGACGGGCCGGCTGCTGCCGCTGGGCGTCGACCTGCACGCCCACGCGACCGCCGCACAGGTCCAGGTCCACGCGGTGTTCGAACCCGCCGACGGAGGCGCGCCCCGCCTGGTCCGCGCCGGGGTGTCGGTCCCCAAGCCGGACACGGTCGTCGGTGCCGGTGTGTGGCAGCTCCTTCGCCCCCACCTGTCCCTGCTGGCCGCCGCGGGCGAAGGGCTCTCGATGGACCTGACCGCCATGCCGGTCACCGCCGAGGGGGATCTGCTCTGGGACGACGCGGCGGCCCGGCCGGGTACGGGCGCCGACCCGTTCGCCACCGCCCGCGTCGTCCTCGCCACGGCGCTCGTCGCGCCCACCGCGCCGCTGGACCGGCACCCCGCACGGATCGCGGCGCCCGTCCTCCTGGAGGGCTACGCCGTCGAGCAGGACGGCGAGACGCTGACCCTCGCCCTCGCCGGGCACCGGATCACCGTCGACACCGACCGCATACCGACCGCGGGGCCGCTCACCCCGCAGGCCGTCGCGGCGTCGAGCGCGTGCATCGGGCTGCTGCGCTGGGACGCCGGAGGGTTCAGCGTCCAGCCCCTCGCCGTCGAGACCACCGTGAAGCGGAAGACCGTCGCGCTGCACGCCGGGGCGTGGGCGGGCGGAACGGCCGACAAGACCGGCCTCAAGGGGGAGAAGGCCGCCCTCGACGCCGTCCAGGCCCTGCGCGAGCGGGCCGGAAAGCTGCTGCGGAAATGACCCGACCCACGACCGAACCCGTCCTCGGCCCGGACCGTACGCCGGACTCCGGGGCGGACGGTGACGCCAACCGCCGGCAGGTCCTGTACTGGCGCCTGCTCGCCCGGCTCTTCGACCCCGAGGAGCAGGCCGCGCTGGAGTCGGCGAGCCTGGCCGTCGTCGAGGAGTCCGGCCTGCCGGCCGCCCTGCTGGACCCGGCCGCCTCGGTCGACTCGATCGTGCAGCGCCATCCGGAGCTGGCCGGCGAGTTCGACGGCCTGATGACGCCCGAGACCGCGTCCGAACCCGACGGGCGGGACCGTGCCGCCGAGGTCCGCCGCGCGGCCCTGGTGTCGAAGGTGCTGCTGAACGTCTTCGCGACCGGTTCCGGTACCGTCACCGCCGGACAGCTGGCCGGCTGGCAGGCCGACGCGGGCTGGCTGGAGCGCGCGCTGGGCTGCCGGCCCGGCGAACTGCGCGGCACCCGCCCCGGCGGGACGGCGGCGGGCACCAACCCCGGCGGCCACGGTGGCGCCCCCGACCTGTCCACGCTCATCCCGTGGATCGGCCCCGAACTCGCGGACATCGAGGCGGGCCTGGTCAAGCGCATGCGCCTGCGCGAGGTCCTGGCGGACCCGGGGCTCGCCGCACGGCTGACGCCGAGCATGTCGCTGATCGAACAGCTGCTGCGCGACAAGGACAACCTGTCCGGCGTCGCCCTCGCCAACGCCAAGGCGCTCATCCGCAGGTTCGTCGACGAGGTCGCCGAAGTGCTGCGCACCCAGGTCGAGAAGGCCTCGGTCGGCGCGCTGGACCGGTCCGTCCCGCCGAAGCGGGTCTTCCGCAACCTCGACCTCGACCGGACGATCTGGAAGAACCTCACCAACTGGGACCCGGAGCAGGAACGGCTCTACGTCGACCGCCTGTACTACCGTCACACCGCACGCAAGACCACGCCCCAGCGCCTCGTCGTGGTCGTGGACCAGTCCGGATCGATGGTCGACTCCATGGTGAACTGCACCATCCTGGCCTCCATCTTCGCCGGGCTGCCGAGGGTGGACGTCCACCTCGTCGCGTACGACACTCGCGCGGTCGACCTCACGCCGTGGGTGCACGACCCCTTCGAGACGCTGCTGCGCACCAACCTCGGCGGCGGCACCGACGGCACCGTCGCCATGGCGCTCGCCCAGCCGAAGATCGCCGAGCCCCGCAACACCGTGGTGGTGTGGATCTCCGACTTCTACGAGTGGAACGGCGAGCAGCTCTTCGAGCAGATGGCCGCCGTGCACCGCTCCGGAGCGAAGTTCATCCCGGTCGGCTCGGTGACCAGCGCCGGCCGGGCCAGCGTCAACCCGTGGTTCCGGGAGCGCTTCAAGGACCAGGGCACGCCGGTGATCTCGGGTCACATCCGCAAGCTCGTCCACGAGCTCAAGAACTTCCTCGGGTAACGCCGAGCGCCTCCCCGCTCCACCGGCACCACCCCCGCACGACCCCGTACCGACACCCCGGAAAGGCAGTCCGCTGATGTCCGACCTGCTCCGCGCCCCCGCCGAGATCAAGTACGCCGACGAGCTCGACTGGCTGGAGTCGATCGACGACGGCCCCAAGCCCTTCACCTGGCGCCTCTCCCCGAAGATGGTCCGGCTGTTCGTCCTCGGCTCCGAGCCCTCCGACGGCCTCGACCGGGAGGTCAGGCAGAAGTGGTTCGGCGAGCGCAGCATCGTCGAGCGCGCCGTCGTCACGCTCGCCTCCGACCGCGGACTGCTGCTGATCGGCGACCCCGGCACCGGCAAGAGCTGGCTGGCCGAGCTGCTGGCCGCCGCGATCTGCCGCAACTCCACGCTGGTGGTCCAGGGCACGGCCGGCACCACCGAGGACCACATCAAGTACTCGTGGAACGTGTCCATGGTGATCGCCAAGGGCCAGTCCCGGGAGTCGATGATCCCCTCGCCGATCATGAACGCGATGGAGACCGGCGCGATCGGCCGCTTCGAGGAACTGACCCGCTCCACGAGCGACGTCCAGGACGCACTGATCTCCGTCCTGTCGGAGAAGTACGTCTCGGTGCCCGAGCTCACCGGCGACGCGGGCATCGTGTTCGCCAAGCCCGGCTTCTCGATCATCGCCACCGCCAACAGCCGCGACCGCGGCGTCAACGACCTCTCCTCGGCCCTCAAGCGGCGTTTCAACTTCGTCCGCATCCCGGTGGTCACCAACCGGAAGAGCGAGGCGGAGATCGTCCGCTTCCGCACCGAGGAGCTGCTGCGCCGGCACCAGATCGACCTGGACGTGCCGCCCACCCTGCTCGACGTCCTGCTGCAGTCCTTCGCGGACCTGCGCGCCTCCGCGGCTGCGGCCGGCAGTGACGACGAGAAGCTGGAGTCCGCACTGTCCACCGCCGAGCAGATCGGTGTGCTGGAGGACGCCGTCCTGCACGGCACCTTCTTCGGCGAGCGCACCCTGACCGCCCGCACCCTCGCCTCCTCGCTCGTCGGGTCGCTCGCCCGGCGCGAGCCGGAGGACCTCGCCATCCTCAACAAGTACCTGCACGGTGTCGTCGAGCCGCGCAGCAAGGCGGAGGGCGGGGCCTGGCCCGAGTTCCTCGAAGGCGGCCGCGACACGATCGCCACGCTCGCGTGAGCGCCGCGAAGACCGCCGCGACGACCAGGGCCGGGGCGGGGGCCGGCACGCCCGCCCGGGGCGGGGGCTCCGCGGACGAAGGGACCTTCGACGCACTGCGGTCCCAACTCCAGGACGCCGCGGCGTCGTTCGCCGGAGGACCGGACGCCCTGGAGGGCATCCTGCTCGGCCTCGTCGACGACATCGACCGCGCGGTGCGCGAACCCCTGGAGATCTTCCCGGTCTGCCACCACTCCCCCGCCTCGGCCGTCGCGATGGCGCGGCGGCTCCGGGAGAAGCAGCCCAAGGTGGTCTACCTGGAGCTGTGCGAGGACATGGCGCCGCTCCTCGCCGAACTGCGCAACTGCCGGCTCCCGGTGGCGGTGCAGGCGTTCGCGAGCGAGATCGAGGGCTTCCCCGCCGACTGGGCGCCGCTGTCGGTGGTCGCCCCGATCACCGAGGCGTCCGCCGAGTACCAGGCCATCGCCTACGCCCTCGACACCCCCGGTGTCGAACTCGTCCTCGTCGACCGCTCCAGCGACCACGTCTTCCAGTGGGAGCCGCGCGACGCCGCCGCCGACGGGCCGGCCGACCCGGACGCCCCGGCGGCCGAACCGGAAGCCGCGCTGCACGGCGACGCGGTCGGCGTGGAGATCGGCGACCTGCGGCCCCGGTTCGCCGAACTGGAGGAGCACCTGCTGCGCCACGGCAAGGTCCGGCACTGGTCGGAGTGGTGGCACCAGTACGTCGAGCTGCCGCTCGGCGACGCCGACCACGACACGTACCGGCAGGTCATGCTGCTGATCGGCAGCCTGTTCCGGCGCCTCGCCCCGGGCGACGTCCGGCGGGTGCGGGTGGACGAGGACCGCGAGCGGTACATGTGGACCAGGATGCGCGAGCACCTGGCCGCCACCGGCACCGACCCCGCCGACTGCCTGTACGTCTGCGGCGCGTTCCACGCGGCCAGCCGCGTGGCCGAGTTCGGCGTCCACGGCAGTGCCGGGTTCGAGATCGGCCCGCGCACGGCCACCACGTGGCGGCACGGCCTCATCCCCTCCAGCCACGCGGCGATCGAGGCCCAGTTCGGCCTGGCCGCGGGCTCGGTGTCGATCGCCGCGACGGTGTGGACGAAGAACCTCAAGCGCACCCGGGTGCAGCCGTACCGCCTGGCGGGCGGGCCCGGCGCGAGGAAGTCGACCGCCAAGGCCCGCGGGGTCGCACCCGCGCCCCCCGTTTCGGCACCGGCCTCCGACCAGCTGTCCGGCTTCCTGCAGCGCCCGCCCGTCCTCGACGCCCTGGACGAGGCCGAACTCCTCGGCTGGTCCGTGGAGATCGTGCGCGCGGCCCGCCGCAACGGCTACCTCGCCTCCACCGCCGACGCGATCGCGGTGTTCGAGACGTCGATCCTGCTGGCCGGGTTGCGCGACCGGGCCAGGCCCACGCCGTACGACTTCCAGGACGCGGCGGTCACCTGCATCGAGAAGGACACCGTGCCGGGCCGGCGCGACGTCGCCCGGCTGGTCGAGATCATGATGGGCGGCGACCGGGTCGGCCAGGTCGGCTACGACGCGCTGCCGCCCCTCGCCCGGGACGTCCACGACCGCCTCGCCCCGCTCGGCCTCAACCTGGAGCAGCGGGGCGTGAAGCGGGCCCTGCTGGACGTCGCGTCCCGCCCCGAGCTGGAGCGGTGTTCCGACCTCCTCTGGATCCTGCGCCAACTGCTGCCGCACGAGGCCGCCCGACCGATCATGGGCGAGCGCCGGCTCGGCGAACGGCCCATCCAGGAGTCCTGGGACGTGGCGATCGGCACCCACCAGCGGGCGCTCATCGAGCTCGGCTACGAGGGCGTCAGCGTCGAACAGGTCCTGGAACAGCGCCTGCGGCGCGCCGCCAACGCGCCGCAGGCCACGGCGGGGACCGTCCTGCGGACGGTCGAGGACGCCACCCTCTACCTGCGCAGCCGGCGCCTCGCCGAGGAGCTGGGCACCCGCGCCCTGGAGGTGCTGGCCACCGAGCGCGGGGTCGACGGCGCACCGGAGGTGCTGCGCCGGGTCCGGCGGCTGCTGGCGCACTACCGGACCGCCGAGCCGGTCCTGCCCGGGTGGATCGAGTCCTTCGTCAGGACCGGGTACGCGCACTACTGCACGCTGCTGCCGACGGCGTTCGTCGACGAGGACGCGACCGTCCGCCAGGTCGCGGCGATGCTGGGCTTCCTGCTCAGCATGGAGGACCTGGCCCTGTCCCTGGGCTGCGACCGGACGCAGCTGGAACTCGCCGTCGCGCAGTCGCACCCGCAGGACCCGTCCAGGACGGCGCTGCTCTGGGCGGCCCGGGTGCAGCTCGGCGGGCTGACGCGGGCCGAGCTGCGGGAGCGGTGTGACGAGCTGCTCGCCAACCCGCTGGTGCTGCCCTCCTATCCGCGGTACCTCAGCGGGTTCCTGCACGCGTTGGAGCCGGCCCCCGGGCTGGCCGACTTCGTGGTGGAGGCGGTCTCCAACGCCTTCGCACGACTGCCCGACCCGGTGCTGCTGCCCTGGCTGCCGACCCTGATCGGCACCTTGCGCGCCGACGGCGCCGACCTCGCACCGCTGCTGATCCGGGAGGCCGGGCGGATCTTCCCCGGCCGGCCGGGGGCACTGGACACCTGGGTCCCGCCGTGGCGGGCGCAGCCGGTGCCGCCCGCGGCCGGGATCTCCCGGCGCGGCGGCCCGGTCGGCGCCGCGCTGCTCGCGGCGCACCCCGGGACGTGTGACGCGCTGGCCGGCCTGCTGGGCTGCGACGGGGGGTGGGCGCCCGCGGAGTCCGGCCCCGCGGGCACGGCGCTGCTCGGCCGCCACCCGGACACGGCCCTCGCCCTGGCGGCGCTGCTGTCCGGGAGTTGAGCGGCCGGCGGGCCCGCCGGCCCCGGGGAGGAGGTCGGCGGGCCCGGTGGTGCGGGTCGGATCAGAACAGCACGTCGGTGCAGGAGTAGAACGCGTTCGCCGTGTCGGCGACGTCCCAGACCGCGACGATCACGTGGTGTCCGGTGCGACCGGTGGGGAGGGTCGCGGTGTGCGTGGTGGTGGCGGCCGGCTGCCGCCCGTTGTACGGGACGGTCAGGAACGGGGTGAGGTCCAGACCGGCCCGGGTGATCTTCTGGGTCGCGCTGTAACCGGGCTTGGTGAGGAAGTACCTGAAGTTGGTGGTCGAGTGCCTGGCCTCGATCTCCCAGGTGAACGTGAGCTGCTGGCCGGCCGTCACCTTCGTGGTCGGCCAGGCGCCGTTGCGCGGGTTGTCCAGGGGCGCCCAGCGCGAGTCGGCGCCCGCGCAGATGGTGTTGTCGGCGGGTCCCCTGGTCGGGAAGCCCTTCGGGCCCTCGACGCTCTGGGGCTCCCACTGGATGTCACCGCAGTTGGTGACGACGCCCGCACCGCAGAGCGCGGCGCGGCTCGGCGGCAGGTTGATGAACCCGTGCGACTGGGCCGGAACGGCCATCGCGAGCGGGACGGCGAGGGCGGCCAGGGCCGCGCCCACCATGTGGCGTTTGCGCATGGTTCTCCTCCGTGGGGGGTGGGGAGTGCGCCCGACGCAGGAAAGCGCGTGTGGGGGGGTGCGCCAGCCGTGCGGATCTTGGCATGCCTGCGCCAGGTAAGTGCCCCATACCGTAGGCATCGCTCCGCCGACCGTCAATGGTCTGGACCAGATTCACCTGTGGTCTGGACCAGCACCCCGCCGAAGGAGCCCGCCGACACGCGGCGGCCGGCCCGGCGGAGCCGGCTCCGGGGTGCTCCGGGCGGCTCCGGGCCGCGCCCCGGGGCCGGTGTCAGTGCCGGATGGCGGGGGTGGACTCGCCGAGGGCCCGCAGCCGGTTGCGGGCGTGGAACCAGCGAAGTTCCGTCCCGCAGGCCCCGAGGATCGTGCCGAGTGCGTGGAGCATCGCCGCGTGGACGGACGTGCGGGCGACCGCCGCGAGCCCGGCGGCCGGGGAGCCGCTGTCGGCAAGGTCGGAGAGCCGGCGCGAAGGGTTCCAGCCGATGTCCGCACCCCCGTCCCCACCGGTTCCGCCCTCCCCCGTCGGCCACGGGCCGAGGGTGACACCGGCGGCGCCGAGGTGCACGGCGACGGGGAGCCCCGCCAGTGCGGCGCTGCGGCGGACGGCGTCGACGAGCTCCGCGTCGAGTCCGAGCTCGGCCGGTGTGGCCCCCGCAGGACGCCGGACCAGGACGTCCGGCGGCACGCGCAGTCCGCTGTCCGCCGATCCGCCCACCCGCAGCTCGCGGCCGGAGCGGTCCCGGCTCACGTCCAGCCCGAAGGCGGGGAGGAACTCGGCGAGCGCGTTCACCATGCTCACCCCGACCACCTGCCGGGCCGAACCCGCCGCGTGCTGCGGGTCCTCCATGGCGGCCGCGTCGGCCAGGCGCCGGGACGGCAGCCAGTCGAGGGCCGCCAGGCCCTCGCACCGGTCGGCGGGGTCGACCGCCTCCGCGGGACGGATGCGGACACCGGGGCCCTGGTCGCCGAACGCGACCGGCAGCCCGGCGAACAGGACCGCGTCCGTGACGCGGTCGACCAGGGCGGCGTCGAGCACGCCCCGGCGCGGGTCGCCGCCGACCGGGGAGGAGGGCTTGCGGTGGGAGGGGAGAGTCATCGGAGGGCGTCCTTCCGTGCGTCGGACCGCATGTCCCGCCAAGTGCCGGCCCGCCTCGGGACGGTGAACGGCCTCGGAGTGCCGGGCACGCCCGACTGCGCGGCCGACCGGGGCCGGGGGTCCACCCGCCCTGCCGAAGTCCTCTCCACGGACGCCTCCTCGAACCTGTGCGGATGCGCGGGGCACCTGCCGGACACCCGTCGAGAGGCTACCGGCGCGCACGGACGGTTCGGCGCCGAATCCACAAGTTGCCCCGGCCCGAAGCACACCCGCCCGACCGCCCGGCGGGACGGCGTCGCGTCCCGCCCGCGCCGTCCGCGCACGCCGGGGCGCCCACGAAGCCGATCGACGGCGCACGAAGCTTCGTGCACCACGGAACCGTCGCCCCGCGACCGCTGCCCACCGGCCCGGCCGGCCCGGCACCTGCCCGCCGCCGGCCCGATCCCACAAAGAAACGACCAGGTCACAGGCTCGGCCGGTGGACCTGCACGCCCGGCACCGGAGAACCGCCCCGTCAAACCGGCGTGCGGGGGCCCGACGACGGAGGCCCGTACCACGGGGCGCCGGTGCCCCACCCTTGGCCCCGCCCCCACCGGCCCCGGACGATCTCAGGTGTCCGGCCGATCACCGGCCCGCAGCAGGGCCCGTACCTGGGAGAACCCCATGTCGATCAAGCGTTTCCGCACGACCGCCGTCACCGCCGTCGCCACCGCCGCCGTCGCCGCCCTCCTCGCCGGAAGCGGCACCGCCTCCGGCGCCACCCGCGCGCTCAGCCGTTTCGACGACGGCAGCTTCGAGACGCCCAAGGTCGCGGCGAACACCTTCCAGACCCTCTCGGCCGGACAGACCCTCGGGCCGTGGCAGGTCACCGCCGGTTCGGTGGACCTGATCGGCGCCGGATTCTGGCAGGCCGCCGAGGGCGACCAGTCGGTGGACCTCAACGGGACCAACGCGGGGACCGTCTCGCAGTCCTTCACGACGACGCCCGGCACGGCCTACTCGGTGACCTACTCCATCGCCGGCAACCCGGACGCCGGTCCCGTCCTGAAGACCGGTCAGGCGCGCGTGGACGGACAGGAGTTCCAGGCCTTCTCCTTCGACGTCACCGGGAAGACGCGCGCCGCCATGGGGTACGTGACCCGGCAGTTCACCTTCGTGGCGACCAACGCCTCGACCACGCTGGCCTTCCGGAGCACCACCGCCGGCAGCAGCGCCGGACCCGTCGTGGACAACGTCCAGGTCCAGGCCTGCCAGCCCTGTCCGACCTGCGGCTGACCGGAGCCGGCGCGCGGCGGGGCCGACGGCGCCGGCCGTCGGCCCCACCGCGCCCGCGGCGGGCGGCCCGCGGCGGGCGCGGAGACCGTCAGGCCTTCAGGCGGTACTTGGTGGCGGTGGAGGTGATGCTGTGGCTGCAGTCCCGGTCGGTCACGGTGGCCGAGTAGGTCCACCCGGCCGGCACCTTGCACGCCCAGAGGCCGTCGACCGGAGTGCGGAGCCGGTAGGCCGGGTTGGTCGACCCGGGGCTCATGCTGCACTCCGCGCGCGCGGTGACCAGGTCGTGGACGAAGCCCGTGGCGGTCACGCAGGAGGTGACCAGGTCCCCGGGGATCCGCAGCCGGTAGGAGGCCGACTTGGAGCTCTTCACCATGCTGCAGTCGGACGTCTGCGAGGCGGTGTCGTAGACGAAACCGCGCTCGGTGACGCACGAGACGAGCCCGTCCACCGGAGTGCGCAGGCGGTACAGCGGCCGGGTCCCGCAGGAGGACGAGGCGAGGATCTGGTCGTAGACGTAGCCGGTCGGCACGGAACAGGACCAGGTGCCGTCCAGCCCCGAGGCGGTGGCGGACGCGACCGGGGCGGCGGCGATCACGGGGGCGAGCGCGGCTGCGGCCGCCAGAGCGGTGCGGCCTGCGACACGGGAGAATCTGGAGGACGTGGACTCTGCCATCACGGAACCCTTCGGCTGGATCGGCGGCGGGCGGGCGCCCGTTCGCCCCTCTGCTCAAGCTTGTCCGACAAGCTCTAGCACCCGCCCGGCACCCGCCGGGGGCCCGGACCGGAGGGACCGGTCCGGGCCGTCCGCGAACGTCTACCCGCCGACCTACGTCCCGACGCCGCGCCCGGCCGGCACCCGAGCGGCGAGCAACTCGTCGAGACCCACCAGCCGGTAGCCGCGCTCGCGCAGCCCGGTGATCACCGCGGGGAGCGCCGCCACGGTCTGCGCGCGGTCCCCGCCGCCGTCGTGCATCAGCACCACCGAACCGGGACGGACCTGCCGGAACACCCGCTCGGCGATCACCTCGGGCCCGGGCAGCGCCCAGTCGTTGGTCTCCACGTCCCACAGCACCGTGGTGAGGCCCAGATCCGCCACCGTGTCCAGCAGTTCGGGACTCCGTCCGCCGTACGGGGGGCGCAGCCACGCCACCGGCCCGTCCAGACCGGCCGCCTCGGCGAGTGCCTCGGAGGTGTGGCCGAGCTGCTCACGGAGCCCGATCGGGCCGAGGTCGGGCAGGTAGGCGTGCGACCAGGAGTGGTTGCCGAGGGTGTGGCCCTCGGCGGCGATCCGGCGCACCACGCCCGGGTGGGCCAGCACGTGCAGGCCGATGCAGAAGAACGCCGCCGGGGCGTCGTACCGGCGGAGCACGTCCAGCACCTGCGGGGTGAACTCCGGGTCCGGACCGTCGTCGAAGGTCAGCGCCACCATCGGCGCGGACCCGGACCCGGCGACCTCACCGTCCGCCTCCGTCCGGCGGACCGGTCCGCCCAGCAGGAGCCGGCCCTCCGCCGCGAGCCTCCGCTCGACCGGACCGGACGCCCTCTCCGCGGCGGTGATCCCCTCCTCGCGCCCGCTCATCGTCCAGCCCCCGGATCCCAGCGCCACGAGCGCCTCCGGCCGGGAGCGGCCGAGTTCGGCGAGTGCCTCCGCCGTCACCCGACCGTCCGTCAGGACCGGCGGGTCGGCCCGGAACACCGTGACCCCGGCGGCGGCGAGGGAACCGTCGAAGATCCCGTTGCCACTGTCGACGACCACCGCGAAACCGTCCGGCGCGAGCTGCGCCAGCTCGACCAGCCGCGCCACCGGCCTCTCCAGGACGCAGTGTTCGTACACCTCGACCGTCGCCGGACGGCTGACCGCCGTGTCCAGCACGGCGATCCGATAGCCGTCCCGCGTCAGACCCACACCCGCGAATCGCATGCTCCCGCCCCTCCCTCGGGCCTCGCCGGACCGGTCCACCCGGCCCGGCGAGGCTCCCGGTGACTGCTGATGACTGCTGGAGACCGCCCGTTCCACCGGTACCGCCCACGATTGCCGGGCAGCACAACTCCCGTCCCCCACAAGCCCCGACGGCAGGAAGCCCGATCATACGGACGAGCGGCCTCCGCGACGAGAGACCCGGACCGGCAGTTCCGCCGCGTCAGCGGGTGCGGGAGCGGCGGCGGGACGCCCCGGCGGGGCCCGCGGTCACGGCCCGGAGACCTCTCGGCGGCAGCCGCGTTAGCACGAACCTCCCCCTCCGCGTGACGGGTTCTCCGGGATACCGCCCGCATTGGCGAACTGCGCGCGGCCTGCGGTTCGGTGGGGCCGGGGCACGGTAAACCTGGTGCCAACACCGCCCCGGACGCCGGAACCCGGGCCGGTCCGCGGTGCGCCGGCCCCGCACGTCCCGCCCCCTACCCTTCCGACCGTTTAGAGGATGCCGAATGCTTGGTGCTGGATCGTCACCCGGAGGCCGGCGCTCCGCTCCCGTACTCGTCTGGCTCGTCCCCGCCCTCGTGACGGCGACCGTCGCCGTCCTCGCCGTGTCCACGGCCTCCCCCGGCTCCCGCGTCGCGGTCGGCTGGTGCGCGGCGGTGGGCACGCTGTCCGTGGCCCTGGTGGCCGCCGAGGCCGTCCGCCGGGGCCGGGCGACGGAGGCCCTGCGCGAACGGTGCGCCCAGCGGGAGGACGAGCTGCGCCGCCGGCTGTCCCGGCAGGAGGCCGAGACCGTCCGGCTGGCCCGGATCGGCCTGCCCGACGCGGTGATCCGCCTCCAGCGCGGCGAGTCCCTGGACGACGTCGTCACCGCGAACGAACCGCAGGACATCCTCGTCGGACCGGAGTTCCGGGTCGCCCAACAGACGCTCCTGCGCGCCGTGCTGGAGACCGTCGACACCGAGGAGGGCATGCGCGAGTCCGCCCAGCGGGCCTTCGTCAACATCGCCCGCCGGGTCCAGGCGATCGTCCACCGGCAGGCCCACGAGCTGCGCGGCATGGAGCACCGGCACGGCAACGACCCCGCCGTCTTCGACGACCTGCTGCTCCTGGACCACGGCAACGCGCTGATCGGCCGCCTCGCGGACAGCATCGCCGTCCTCGGCGGCGCGCGCCCCGGCCGCCAGTGGAACAAGGCGGTTCCGCTGTACAGCCTGCTGCGCGGCGGCATGTCCCGGATCCTCGACTACCAGCGGGTGGAACTGCACCCGGTGTCCGACGTCGCCGTCGTCGGACCGGCCGTCGAACCGCTCATCCACGCGGTCGCCGAACTGCTGGACAACGCCACCCGCTACTCCCCGCCGCACACCAACGTGCACCTGACCGCCGTCGAGGTGCAGACCGGCATCGCGATCGAGATCGAGGACGGCGGCCTCAGCCTGAGCGAGGAGGGCCGCGCCCGCGCCGAACGGATGCTCCGGGAGGCACAGGCCGGCATCGACCTCAACGACCTCGGCGAAACCCCCCGGCTCGGCCTGGCCGTGGTCGGCCGGCTCTCGCGGGCCTACGGCTTCCAGGTCTCGCTGCGCCCGTCCGCGTACGGCGGGGTGCGTGCCGTGCTGATCGTGCCGCAGGAGCTGATCACCACCGCACCCGCCACCGGGCGCGCCCACGGCATCGGCGTCACGGGCTCCTCCGGGCCGCCGCCGGTGGACGACCGCCGGCCGCACACCGGGCCGGCCCGGCGGGCCGGGTCCGGAGCGTTCCCGGCGGGGGACGAGGCCCCGGTGGTGAGCGAGCGGACCGCGAACGGCCTGCCCAGGCGGCGACGCCACGCCGCTCCCTCCCGGACCGTCACCCCCGCCCCCGTCCGGGGCGCCGCCCCCGCACCGTCCCGGAACGGGGTCCCCGCGGCCTCCCGCACCGGCGGCGCTCCCCCACCACCTCCCCGGGCGGCCACCGAACCCCCGGGCGGGGCGGTGCAGCCCGGCCTGTGGCTCGCCGCCTTCCACGACGGAGTGAACGGGACCTCACCGTCCGCCGGACCGGCGGGCCACAGCAGCGACGAGTCGGCGGGGAGGGACGAGCGGTGATCAGCCAACGAACCAACATGGACTGGATGCTGAAGCAACTGGCGGAGGAGGTGCCGCACGTCCGCAACGTCGTCGTGCTCTCCGCCGACGGTCTGCGGATGGCCCAGCACGGGACCGAGACCGATACCGCCGACCGCCTCGCCGCCGCCTGCGCGGGTCTGCAGAGCCTCGCCGCCGCCGTGGGGCACGAGTTCCCGCACGGCGACGGCCGGATGCGGCTCGTCGTGATCGAGATGGGCGGCGGGTTCTTCTACCTGATGGCGGCCGGCGCGCGGGCGTACCTCGCGGTGCTGGCCGACGAGGGCGTCGACGCCGGCCTCATGGGCCAGCGGATGCGGGACCTGGTCGCCCGGATCGGCGAGCATCTCAGTACGCCTCCGCGCAGGGGTGAGCCCGTCGTATGAGCACAGCCGACCAGGACTGGGGCGACGAGGCCCCGGAACGCCTCTACGTGATCACGCGCGGCCGCGGTGGTCCGGCCGGACGTACCGCGTTCGACCTGGTCACCCTGATCGTCTCCCGCTCGGAGCCGACGCCGACCATGCCGCCGGAGCACGCCGCGATCCTGCGGATCTGCGGGTCGCCGCTGTCCGTCGCCGAGATCTCCGCCTACCTGCGGCTGCCGGTCAGCGCGGTCACCGTGCTGCTGGCGGACCTCCTCGACGAGGAGCGGATCGAGGCCCGCGCCTCCGTCCCGGCCGCGCTTCTCCCCGACCGTGCCCTCTTGGAGGCGGTGATGCATGGACTTCAGAGGCTCTGAGACGGTGCTGGGGCCGGCGAGCGCCGATCTGCTCCCGGACTCGGCCGCCGCGGCGGTCAAGGTGGTGGTCGTCGGCGGCTTCGGCGTCGGCAAGACCACCCTGGTCGGCTCGGTGAGCGAGATCCGCCCGCTGACCACCGAGGAGACCATGACCGAGGCCGGCGCGGACGTCGACGACATCGCCGGCGTCGAGCGCAAGTCCTCCACCACGGTCGCGATGGACTTCGGCCGCATCAGCATCAGCGAGGAACTGGTGCTGTACCTGTTCGGCACCCCGGGCCAGGAACGGTTCTGGTTCCTGTGGAACGGCCTGTTCGAGGGTGCGCTCGGCGCCGTCGTCCTGGTCGACACCCGGCGACTGGAGATCAGCTTCGACGTGATCGGGCGGTTGGAGGACCGCGGCGTGCCCTTCGTGGTCGCGGCCAACGTCTTCCCCGAGTCGCCCACGTACGCGCAGGAGGAGCTGAGGCTCGCACTCGACCTGCCGGTCGACGTGCCGATCGTGGCCTGCGACGCGCGGGTCCGCGAATCCGGCCGGGACGTGCTGCTCGCCCTGATGCACTACCTGTACGACCTCGCGGGCCCGTCGCCGGTGCGATGACCGCGCCGGTCCGGCCGGGTGCTCACCGCCCGGACCGGCCGGACGGCCGCCCGTCGTCGCCGACTCCCCGCCACCGACCCCTCCTCGTCTGCCGACCACTCCCGGAGCCACCGTGACCAGCCCGTTCCCCGACGACGCCGCCCTCGTCCCGCCGAGCGGCTGCCCCGCCCACCGGCCCGGCTCCGACCTCCCGGGCGTCCAGGACTTCCCGGACCCCCAGGGCCTTCAGGGCTCCCAGGGCCTTCAGGACCTTCAGGGCCTTCAGGACCTCGGGATCGAGAGCCTCGGGCTGCAGCAGACCGGACCGCCGGACCGCGGACTGCGGGAACTCGGGCTCCAGGCGTTCGCCCCCGCCGGCCTCCGGCGGCTCTACGGCCCGGAGGCCGAGGCGGACCCCGCGGGCCTGTACGAGCGGCTGCGCGCCGAACACGGCGAGGTCGCTCCCGTCCTCCTCCACGGCGACCTCCCGGCCTGGCTGGTCCTCGGCCACTCCGCCAACCTCACCGTCATGCGCACCCCCTCCCGGTTCTCCCGGGACTCCCGCCGCTGGACGGCGTTCCAGGAGGGCCTGGTCGCACCCGACTCCCCGCTGATGCCGGTGATCGCCTGGCAACCGCTCTGCGTGTTCGCGGACGGCGCGGAGCACCGGCGCCTGCGCGAGGCCCTCAACGACGGCCTCAACGGCTTCGACCGGCGCGGCATCCGACGCTACGTCACCCGGTTCACCGACCAACTGGTCCGGGAGTTCGGCCCGGCCGGGCACGCCGAACTCGTGACCCGGTTCGCCGAGCACCTGCCGATGCTGGTGTTGACCCAGCTGGTCGGGATGCCCGAGGAGTACGGACCGCGTCTGGTCGACGCCGCCCGGGACCTGATGAAGGGCACCGAGACGGCCATCGCCAGCAACGACTACGTCGTGGCCTCGCTGCGCCGGACGATGGAGCGCAAACGCATCACCCCCGGCCCCGACCTCGTCTCACGGCTGCTGGCCCACCCCGCCGGGCTCACCGACGACGAGGTGCTGGAACACCTGCGGGTGGTCCTGCTCGCGGCGAACGAGACGACCGTCAACCTGATCGCGGACACCCTGAAGCTCATCCTGACCGACGAGCGGTTCCGCGCCCACCTGTCCGGCGGACACATGACCGTCCCGGACGCCCTGGACCAGGTCCTCTGGGACTCGGCCCCGATGTCGCTCGTCGCGGGCCGCTGGGCCACCGGCGACACGGAGCTCGGCGGCCAGCGGATCAAGGCCGGCGACATGCTGCTGCTGGGCCTCGCCGCCGGGAACGTCGACCCGGTCGTCCGCCCCGACCTGGCCAAGCCGCTGCACGGCAACCGCTCCCACCTGGCGTTCGGCAGCGGCCCGCACGAGTGCCCCGGACAGGACGTCGGCCGGGCCATCGCCGACACCGGGATCGACATCCTGCTGACCCGTCTGCCGGACCTCCAGCTCGCCGTCGACGAGTCCGAGCTGACGTGGACCTCGGCGTGGCTCTCCCGCCATCTGGTCGCGCTGCCCGTGGAGTTCACCCCGCGGACCGACCTGCCCGAGCCGCTGGCCCCCACGCCCGTGACCGCGCCCGTGACGACCGCCACCGCCACCGGGACCGCCACCGCCACCGCCGCCGGAGCTGCGGCACTTACCGGCACGGGGAGCGAAGAGAGCGCCGGGGGCACCGAGAGCACCGAGGGCGCGACGGCGGGCGTCCGGGCGCACGCCGGGGTGCCCGTGCAGCCGGCCTCGCCGGCCGGGGACGGGCTGTCACCGGCGTCCACCGCGTCGGCCCCCGTCCCGCGGCAGCGACGCGGCTGGTGGAGCCTCCTGACCGGACTCCTCCGGCGGTGAGGGCGGCGGCCACCGTCACGACTCCTCCCGCACGACCACTGGTTGTCGCGGCAGGCGGGGCATAACCTCACCCCGAGGGTGCGGGTATCTCTGGAGGGGACGATGACGGTTGCCACTGTCGGGATCCTGGGGTTCGCCCTGGGGTGTCTGGTCGCGGCGGCGGCGCTGCGGAACCAGGCCGTCGGGGCTGCCCGGCGGGCCGCCGGGTCGGCCGCCGCAGCCGCCCGTTCGGCCACCGAGTCGGCCGCCGCAGCCGCCGCGGCGCAGCAGCCCGCGCCGGTGAAGGGTCGCAGGACCCCGCCGGGCAAGGCGGTGAGCCCGACGACCAGGCCCACCTCCAAGCCCACCTCCAAACGTGCGTCCAACCCTGCGTCCAAAGCCGCGCCCGCGAAGGCATCCAAGCCCGCGCCCGCCTCCGAACCCAGGCCCGCGCGGGCCGGGAGCAGCGAGCCGGCGGCGGAGTCACCGCCCCCCGAGGACTCCCCGGTCACGGACGACGGGCTGCCCCGGCTCGACCGCGTCCCCGTCCCGCGGGACCGGCCGGGCCCGGTGCCCCGGCGCCGGGAGGGGGAACGGCACCACTACTCCGGGGTGTGGGACAAGCCGACCGAACGGGAGTTCCCCATCGAGCGGCCCGAACCCGAGGCCGTGACGATCGCCCTGGTCGAGGCCTCCGCCGAGCACGGGCACGTCACCATCACCCCGATGACGCGCACCCCGACCCGGGTGGAGACCCATGCGAACCTGCTGTTCCACTACTCCGCGACCGAGCGCGGCACGGCGCGCACGGTGGTGTCGCGGGACGTCACCCACCTCAAGGTCGAGAGCAGCGGCGACTGCCAGTGGTCCGTCCGGCTGTTCGGGCCCTCCGAGATCGACGAGCTGCTCCGCGAGCGCGACGGCTCCGGCGACGCCGTCCTCATGGTCCGCCCGGACGCCCCCGCCGAGCTCGTCGTCCACGTCAACTCCTCCTCCTGGCAGGTGAGGTTCGTCTGCGGCTGCTGGCGGGCGGACCGGTACGGCACCTGCAAGTGCCCGCTTCCGCCGGGCTGGACCAGCAGGGGTTCGACGTTCGCGAGTGCGAGCGGCGAGGCCATGCGGACCGTCGCGGTGCCCCGTCCCGGCCTGCTGGTCCTGAGGACGTCGGAGCCGACCGACCCGTGGCGCCTGCACCTGCGCCCCCGCGGCCCGGAGCAGGAGGACGAGTGACACCGCACCCGTACCGCGGCGGCCCACGGCGTACCCGCGCGGGGTGCCCGGAGGGAGGCGGGGTCCGAGGTCGGAGTCGCCCGGAGCGAGGGTCCGGTCCGGATCGGGTGCCGGCCCGAGCGGCGTCACCCACCTGACCCTCGCCCGGCCCCGACCCGTGACGGGCGGCGTTCGAGGCGGGTTGGTCGACGGCGGGTTGGTCGACGGCGGGGCAGGCGGTCCCGCGCCCGGGGCACGCTCCGTGCGCGTCCTTTCACGCCCTGCCCGGCCGGAGCCTCGGTTCCTAGGGTGGGAGCGCATGGCCGTGACGGTCCGTCGCGGCCCGCGCCGACGAAGGGGAACCGCCCGTGCAACGCCGAACCGTCGCCGCCGCCCTCACCGCCGTGCTCGCCCTGGGCACGGCCGGTCTCATCGCGCCCCAGGGCGCAGCCGCCGCCGTCCCCGGCGGCTGCGCCTACACCTCGTCGAGCCACCGCCCGGTGCTCAGCCAGGGCTCGACCGGCGCCGCCGTCAAGCAGGCGCAGTGCCTGACCAACGTCTGGGGCGGCGTCCCGAAGCTGGTGGTGGACGGCGTCTTCGGCCCCGCGACCCGCACCAAGATCAAGTGGATCCAGGGCTGTCACGGCCTCGCCAAGGACGGGATCGTCGGCCCGGCCACCTGGAACGCCCTCTACAACCCCGTGCCCGACTGCTACGACCCCTACCCCGGCTGATCCCGCACGCCGGGTCGCGGGCCCGGTGCACCGGGCCCGTCACGTGTGCCGGGCCGGTGCACCGGGCCCGTGTCCGTTCACCGGGCCGCCGCGTCCATCGTGTCCGCCGAAGGGCGGGCGGCCGTCAGACGTCGACGCCCGGCTCGGCGAGGTGGGCGTCCATGGTGGCGTTCAGGTCCGCCACGAAGGACTCGAACCGGTCCAGGAGGTCCGGCGGGTACCGGTCCATGGCGGCGCCCATCCGGTGGGCGAGCGGGCCGAAGAACTCGTCGGCCCGGTCCTGGATGTGGTCGCCGCCGCGCAGGGTCACGACGCGCCGGTCGGTGTGTTCCCGGGTGCGGGTGATGTGGCCGGCCGCTTCGAGGCGGTTCAGCAGCGCGGTGGTGGCGCCCGTGGACAGCGAGATGCGCTCGCTCAGGCGGGCCGGCGAGAGCGGGACGCCCCGCTCCTCGGCTGCGGCGATCTCCAGGACCGCGGTCGCGTCGGTGGAGTGCAGGCCCAGCCAGGCGGCGAAGCGCCGGCTCAGCTCCGCGTAGTGGCCGCCGTAGATCCGCAGCCCCTCCATCAGTCGCTCGTGCTGCGCCGCCTTCTCCTCGTGTGCCGGTTCCGCCATCGGCCAGCCACCCTTCCTCTCCCGTCGCACGGTCCGCGTCGGCGGTCGCTTTGACAACCTACCGCCATCACTTTACCTTCATCATGGAATTACTTCACCATGGAGGTATCGCGATGCTCGACCCGTCCCCCACCACCCGCGAGGGAACCGGGCCCTACCGGTGGCGGTGGCTGATCCTCGTGGTCATGCTCGTCGCGGAGATCATGGATCTCCTGGACGCCTCGATCGTCAACGTCGCGGGGCCCGCCCTGGAGGAGTCCCTCGGTGCGACCCCCGTCGGCCTGCAGTGGGTGATCGGCGGCTACGCCCTGACCCTGGGAGCCGGGCTGGTCCTCGGCGGCCGGCTCGGCGACCGCTACGGACGCCGCCGGATGTTCCTGCTCGGCCTGGCCGCCTTCACCGCCACCTCGCTGCTCTGCGCACTCGCGCCGAACATCGGCTCACTGATCGCCTTCCGCCTGCTCCAGGGCACCGCCGGAGCGCTGCTCCTCCCCCAGGGCCTGGGCCTGCTGCGGGAGAACTTCTCCGGCGCGGAACTCACCAAGGTCTTCGGGATCTTCGGCCCCGTCCTCGGCCTGGGCGGCATCATCGGCCCCGTCCTGGGCGGCGGGCTCATCGAGAGCGACCTCTTCGGACTGGGCTGGCGGTCGGTCTTCCTCGTCAACCTGCCGATCGGCATCGCCGCCCTGGTCGTCGCGGCCCGGTTCATCCCGACGAAGCCCGGCGACCGGACCCTCCGGGTCGACCTGGTCGGCGCCGGGCTGATCGTCGCGTCCTGCGCCCTGCTGGTCCTGCCGCTCAACCAGGGGCAGGAGGACGGCTGGCCGCTCTGGACCTGGCTGTCGATGGCCGGGTCCGCCCTGGGCTTCGCGCTGTTCGCCCTCCACCAGCGCCGGACGGCCGCCGCCGGCCGCGAGCCGCTGGTGACCCCCGGCCTCCTGCGCAAGCCCGCCTTCACCGTCGGGCTCGGCGGCATCGCCCTGTTCTTCGCCGGGCTCGTCGGCACCCAGCTCGTCCTGACCCTCTACCTCCAGATCGGCCGGCACTTCACCGCCGGGGAGGCCGGTGTCGGCAACCTGCCGCTCGCCCTCGGCACCGCGATCGGCGGCGCGGTCAGCGGAGCGTTCCTCGCCGACAGGATCGGGCGCAAGGTGCTCCAGATCGGCCCGCTCGTCCAGCTCCTCGGCGCGGTCCTGCTCTGGTTCGAGCTCGACGGCCGGGGCACCGACTCCTTCTCCGTCCTGGACATCGCCCCGGGCGTGGTCGTGGCCGGCATCGGATCGGGCATGGTGATCGCCGCCCTGTTCAGCTTCCTCCTCGCCGCCGTCGACGACCACGAGATCGGCTCCGCCTCCGGTGTCCTCTCCGCGGTGCAGTCCGTGGGCGGCTCCGTCGGCGTCGCGGTCTTCGGCTCGGTCTTCTTCGACCGCGCCGGGGAGGGTGACTTCACCGGCGGCTTCCGGAACGCCCTCGTCGTCCAGATGTGCCTGCTGGCCGCGTTCCTCGCCATCACCTTCCTGCTGCCCGCGAAGGGCCGCCCCGAGGACGAGCAGCACGCCGCCCCCGCCTCCCCCGCTCCCGTCGCCGCCGACGTCTGACGGGAGGTCCGGCCCGCCCGGTCCCCCCGGTCCTGGGCGCCGTCGGCGACCACGGTCGCCGACGGCGCCCAGGACCGCGCCGGCGACCGTCCCGACGAGAGCGCAGAGGAAGGCCAGGCGGGAGGCCCGGGACCAGATGGCGATCGCCCC
Organism: Kitasatospora sp. NPDC002965; assembly: GCF_040611255.1. NCBI lineage: Bacteria > Bacillati > Actinomycetota > Actinomycetes > Kitasatosporales > Streptomycetaceae > Kitasatospora > Kitasatospora sp. NPDC002965. The sequence continues at coordinate 37,913 of NZ_JBEXNT010000087.1, forward strand.
GTCGGCCCAGCGCAGGTAGGGCGTCAGCGCGACGACGCCCACCGCCGAGCCGAGGACCAGCACGGCGAGCAGGGTCCGCCGGGGCGGCTGCGGCCCGCGCCACAGCGCGGCCAGCATCGGGAGGAGGAGCAGCGTCAGCACGGCGGCCAACGCCACCCCGGGGACGGCCCACAGGAAACGTCCACCGCAGAGCCAGGCCGCGAGCCAGAGCCAGCACAGGCAGACGACCTGACGGATCGCCAGCCCGAGCGCCGGGTGGGCTCGACGGCCGCGCGCGGTACCGCTCAGCAGCCGGGCGGCGAGGGCCGCGAGGGCCGCCGCGCATCCGGCGGTCACCGCGACCGGGATGCCCAGACCCCAGGAGCGCGGTCCTTCGACGTGGACGACGGGCGGGCGGACCGGGTACGCCAGGGACTCCCACCTGTTGTCCTGGTCGCCCCGGATCAGCGCCTGCCCGGGGTAGTTGGCGAGCACCGCCCAGCCACCGTGCACGGTGACGACCACGATCTGGGCGGGATAGTCGGCCCTGGCCGTCGGCTGCACCGGCGGCTGCGCGTCGGTCGGGTCGACGTCGACGGTCTGTTCCGGCATCGGCGGGTCCGCGGTGGGCGGATCCGGCACCGGCACCTCCGGCATCAGCGACTCCGACGACTCCGACGGGAACGGCCCCCACGACGTCGCGGCCGCGGGCAGCCCGGGGAGGGCCTGAACCAGGACGGACGGCCGCGGAGGTGGGAGACTCCTCCGCACCGACGGGCCGGGGTCGTTGGCGAGCCCCCAGTGGCGACCCCCGTCGGTGCTGACCTCGATCGGCGAGGTGGAGTCGAGCAGGCGGAAGCAGTGCAGGGGGTCGCCGGGCAGGCAGGAGCCGGTGTCCGGGCGCCGGGCCCGATCGCCGGGCCGGGCGGTGGGCTCCCCCTTCAGCAGGGTCCAGGTGGAGCCGCCGTCGCCGGTCGTCCAGAGGTCGCTCCCGACCTCCAGCACCGGCCGGCCCCGATCGTCCCGGAGGAACGGGGTCCGGTCCTGCGTCGGCGAGGTGGCCACCATCGCGGCCACGGCCAGCGGCACACCCACCACCGCCGACCACGGCCGGCGGCGCCGGGGCGCACGCGCCCGGGTCCACAGCCACCAGCTCAGCCCGAGCAGCGGCAGCGCGGCCAGGTCGGCCGGGTCCCCCTCGATCCGGCTCGGCAGCCCGCTCCACGACCAGATGCCGGAGGCGATCTCACCGCCCGGTGGCCCGGACTTGGCGAAGCCGAAGCTCACCGCCGTGACCAGCAGGCCGATCACCGCGGGCCGGTCGCCGCACAGGCGCAGCGGTGCGCGCACCGGCAGCAGGGCCGCGAGCAGGGGCGCGAGCGGGGTCAGCACCAGGGTCACGAGCAGGGCCGTGACCGGGGGCGCGGCGAGCATCCAGGCGAGGTCGCTGGCCTTGCCGGTGAGCAGGGTGTCCGGCCAGATCCGTTTGCCCACATGGTCGTTGACGATCAGCACCAGAACGGCGCCCAGTGTCCCCGGATGCCCCGCCCAGCGCGCGACGGCGCGCACGGCGTCCCGCTCCCCCGATGTCCCCATGCGCCCGAGTGTTCCGCGTCCGGGACACGACAACGCCACGCCGGCATCGCGATCCGGACGCGGCCGAACGTTCCGTGGCCTGGGTTCCGGGGCCTGGGTTCCGGGGCCTGGGCCCGGGGGTTGGGCCCGGGGGTTGGGACGCGGTGACGTCGGCAGGCCACGTGCGCACCGTTCGCGGCCGGTTTTGGCGGGTCGCCGGGGCGGTCGCCGGGGCTACCGTGGCGGGATGCGGGCGCGACCGGGAAGGACGGCCTGCGCCGCACAGCCGTTGGGAGGACGGATGTCTTCGCCCCGCGGGGCGGGCCGGCCAGGCCGTACCGCCCGTCTCCTGCTCAGCACCCTGGTCGCGGCCGCCACGGCCGTGATCGCCCTGCCCGCGACCTCGGCGCATGCCGCCGGCCGGGTCGTCTACCTCACCTTCGACGACGGACCGGGTCCGTACACACCGCAGGTCCTCTCCGTCCTGGCCCAGTACGGAGCGCGCGCGACCTTCTTCGAGATCGGCCAGAACGTCGCCCGCTACCCGGAGTTGACGCGGCGGGTGGCGTCGCAGGGGCACAGCGTCCAGAACCACAGCTGGTCGCACCCCGATCTCAGGTCGCTCTCCAGGTCCGCGTTCCGGGACCAGGTGACCGCCACCGACGCCCGGATCCGCGCGCAGACCGGCTCGACGCCGGGCTGCCTGCGCCCGCCCTACGGCGGGGTGAACGCGACCGTCCGGTCCAGGGCGGCCGGGCTGGGCAAGACGGTGAGCCTGTGGAGCGTCGACCCGCAGGACTGGTCACTGCCGGGCCGGGCGGCGATCGAGCGGCGGGTGCTCGCCGGGGTCGGCCCGGGATCGGTCGTGCTGCTGCACGACGGTGGCGGCAACCGCGCCCAGACCGTCGCGGCGCTGCCCGGCATCCTGCGCACCCTGAAGGCACGGGGCTACAGCTTCGGCCTCCTGAACTGCCGCTGAGCCCCCGCCGGACGGCGGCCGGGCCGCCGGTGGTCCGGGCAGGACGGGCCGCCCCCCCGCCAGCCCCGCCCCCCCCGGCCCCCCCGCGGGGGGGCCCGCCGGGCCCGCCCCCGGGCCGGGGTGATGTCCACGAGGAACCTCGGGCCGAGGGTCGGCATGATGTG
>NZ_JBEXNT010000088.1:0-40544 GCF_040611255.1 Kitasatospora sp. NPDC002965
CTCCGGTCCGTCGGGACGGCCGGCCGAAGCGCCGCTGGTCCTCGGACGGGTCCTGCCGCAGGCGGCCCCGACCGGTGCGCCGGCCCCGGTCGGGGCGGCGGGCGCCGGGTCCGCGACGCCGGCGCCCGCGTTCACCCCCGCGCCCGGTGTCGCCCTGCTGCGGCGGAACCGGCTGCGGGCCGCGCTGGCCCTGGCCGAGGGTTCGGCCGAGCGGACGGGCGGCCTGCTGGAGGCCGCCGCCGCACCGCGCGACCGCTACCACCTGGCCGCCGTCGCCCTGCTGACGGGCCGCCCGGTCCAGACGATCGCCCTGCTCGCGCCGCTCGAACCCGACCCGGCCGGCGACCCGGGCGTCGCCCGGCTCCGGGCGCTGCTCGCCGAACGGGCCGGCAACTGGTCCGGTGCGCTGGAGTGGCACCGGCACTTCCTCTCGGCGCCGGCCGCCCCCGGCGCCCGGTCCGAGCCGGACACCCGGTCCGGCCCCGCCGTCCCCGCGGCCCGGTCCGCTGCCGTCTCCGGGACCGTACCCGGCCTCCGGTCCGCGTCCGCCACGGATCCCGACCCCGCGGGCCCGCCGTCCGGCACCTGCACCACCTGCGAAGCCCCCGCGACCGCGACCTGCGGCGGCTGCGGCCGGGAGGGCTGCGCCGCACACCTGCACCGGCCCGGCTCCGCCGCCTCGCCGCGGTGCGTCCACTGCGCGGCCCCCGCGCTGCGCGCGGTGCTGGACTGCGCCCGCCGGGCCGGACTCCCCGAACAGGCCGAGGACGTGCTCGCGGACTGGGCCGAGGCGCTCGGCGACAGCCCCGCCGCCGCACCCGTCCGGTTCGACCTCGCGTTGCTGCGCGCCGAACTCGGCCTGCTGGACGCCGCCCTGGCCCAGCTCCCGGACACGGCCGGCCGGGAGCGCGCGGCCGTGCTGGTCCGCCGGGCGGCGGCCGCGCTGGAGGCGGGGGAGGCGGGCCGGGCCGCCGCGGACCTGCGCCGGGCGCTGGAGCCGGTACCGGACCACCCGCAGGCCGCCGCCGCCCTCGGCCTGCTGGCCGAGCACGAGGCCCGGCAGCACGCGGTGGACGGCCGGCACCGGGAGGCCTGGGAGGGCTACCGGGCGCTGCTGCTCAAGGATCCCGCCCACCCCCGGCTGCTCCACGCGCTGGGCCTGGCCGGCTACCGGCTCGCCGCGCCCGGCGCCGTGTCCGCGTCGGTGTTCGCGTCCGGGGCCGGGTCCACCGCCGAGGGGGCGGGGAGCTCGGCCCCCGGCGGCGCCGCCCCGCTCGCCGACGAGCAGCTCTGGGCCTGGACCGTCGGCTGCCTGACCGCGGCCCTGCACCTGCCCGACCTCTGGGCGGAGGCCGCCCGGGTCACCGGCCGCCCGGCCGAGGAGCAGCGCGTCGCCGCCGCCCGGACCGCACTCCTCGACCGGCTCCGTACGGACCTGCGCGAGCTGGACGTGACCCGCGGCCGAAGCGGCGACGAGCTGGACGCCTGGACCGTGCGCCTCGGTATGGAGACGCACTGCGCCGCCGCCTTCGCGGGGGAGGACGCGCGGATCACCCTGCCGGACCGCCCGCTCCGGCGCCTCGTGATCGGCCCCCTGCTCCACCGGGAACTCTGCGACGAGCCCGGGATCCCCTTGTGGGAGCGGCAGTTCAACCGCGCGGTGCGGGCCTGGCGGGGTGAGGAGAACCACCCGCTCGGCCAGTCGCTCGGCCTGTTCGACGAGCTCGGCCCGCAGCGCTACCTGCTGCTCCAGGGACGCCAGTCCGCCGCCGTCAGCGCCCTGGACGCGATAGCCGGCGGCGATCGCGGCGAAGCCTGGCGCGACCTGCTGACCGAGGCACTGGTCGGCCAGGCCCGGGAGCACCACCGGCACCAGGAGTGGCGCGAGGCGCTGGACTGCCTGGCCCGGGTCCGGACCGTCCCGGGCGTCGAACTCCCCTCGGACGTCGCCGACATCGCCGCCGAGTCCGGCGTGCGCGCGGCCCGCGCCCTGCTCAAGGCCAGCGACGACGACCAGGAAGGGGCGGCGAAGCTGCTGGAACAGGCGCTGGAGCTGGCTCCGGACCACCCCGAGGTGCGCGGCGACCTCGGCGCGACCTACGCCCAGTGGGCCCGCAAGATCAACAACGAGAACAAGGACTACTTCCGCGCCCTGGCACTGCTCCGCAAGGGCATGGCCCTCGCCCCCGAGGACCCGACGGCCCGGCACTTCCTGGAGGCCGTGCTCGGCAACCGGGCCGGCGCCCTGACCGAGGCCGACGCCCCGGAGGCCGACCTGCTGGAGGCGGCCGAGCTCTGGAAGGAGCTGCACGCGCTCAACCCGGACGCCGACCACCTGCTCGGCTACGTCTTCGTGATGCGCCACCTGGCCCGTCACGCCGCGATGGCCGACAGGGCCGCCCTCGCCGTCAGCCGGATGACCGCGGCCCTGGAGGCGGATCCGGAGTGGACGGGTGAGACCGGGCACGAGTCGCGCCGCAGGGTCTCGGTGATGCTGGCCAACCACATGCTCGACGACATGACCGGCCGCCCGTTCTCCGAGCGCGCCGCGATCCTCCGCAAGGCGCGGTCGTTCGACGACTCCGTCGACATCCGCCAGCTGATGGTCGGGGTCTGGCGCAGCGAGGCGGCCGACCTGTTCGAGGCCACGCGCTACCTGGAGTCCACCAGACTGCTGGAGCAGGCGCTGGAGTTCTCCCCCTCGCAGGAGGAGACGGCGAAGCTCCACCGGGAGCTCGGCGTCGTGTACGGCAGCTACGCCGTCGCCCGGGCCAACCTGCGGGAGTTCCGGCAGGCCCGGGAGCTGGTCAAGACGGCCGTCCAGTACTGCCCCGACGACCGGGAGCTGAAGAAGCTCCAGAAGAAGATCAGCTCGCTCTACTGAGGCCACCACCCCCGCCGTCCGGTGGCCGGGGCCGCCCGGTCACCCGGGGCCCCGGCCGCCGGGGCGACCGGTCGGCGCGGCCCGGCCGTCAGACGCGGCCCGGCCGTCCGCCCGGAGGAGAGAAGGAGAGACGACCCTCGCCATGCCACTGCACGAACCGTCACCGTACGAGGTCCTGGGCGTCCCGCTCTCGGCCGGCGTGCGCGAGATCAACCTCGCCGTAGGGCCCGCCATGCGGGCCGGCCGCTTCAGCCGTCAGCAGATCCAGGAGGCCGCGGCGCAGCTCCGCAACCCGGACCGGCGGCTGGAACTCGACCTCCAACAACCGCTGCCGCCCGAGCCGGTGGACCAGGCGGCCGGCCTGCTGGCACCCGCGCTGAACGAACCCCTGCTGGTGATCGACCGGCCGCCGCTGCCGCCCGTCTCCTCGCTGCTCGTGCTGCACGGGGCCGAGCTGGCCGCGGACTTCGCCGAGCCCGCCCCGGCCGGGGTCGACCCCGAGCCCGCCGTCCCCGCCCGCTTCGCCGCCGACCTGTCGGTGCTGCCGCAGATCGAGATCCCGGAGTGAACCACGTGACGACGCCCGAGCCGCGCAAGCCGCTGGAGGTCCCGCAGCGGGCCCTGGAGGTCGACCTGCCCCAGGCCTTCGGCCAACTGCTCTTCCGGGCCTCGATGCTGCAGCGCCGCCGGGCCGAGGAGGCCCAGGCGGCCAAGGCCGCCCAGCGGGAGCTGATCGCAGCCCTGGTCGAGGTGGACGACGCGCTGGCGTCGCTGGGGCTGGACCGTGAACTGGTGCTCCTGGGCCGGGGCGGCGGCATCGAGGCCACCCGCCGCCGGCTGCTGGGCAAGCTCGCCAAGGCCGGGGTGCGGCCGATGCGGCTGGACGGGCTCGCGGCGGACCCGGCGCTGACCGAGATCGTGGGCAGCGAGCCGAGGCGCGGTGTGGAGCCGGAGACGGTGGTGGAGACCGTCGTCACCGGCTTCTTCTGGGGGGACGAGGTGCTGCGCCGGGCCCAGGTCGTGGTGGCCGCGCACGTGCCCGCGCCGGCGGAGCACGTGCCGTGGGAGCCGGGGCCGGGCTCCGGGCAGGGGCCCGCGGCCGGTACCGGGGCCGGTACCGGCGTCGATGCGGACGACGACACCGTGTACGTGCCGCAGCCTGCCGCCGGGACCGCCGGTGCCGACCCGCTCGCCGACCCGCGCGTCGCCGGACCCGCCGGACCCGCCGCCGCAACCGGCGCCGCCGCGGTCGAACCGCCGGCCGCCGAACGGACGTCTCCCGAACCGCCGGCCGCCCCCGAGCAGGCGAGGCGGACCAGGACCGGGAGCACCAGAGGCGGTCCGGCGGCCAACCGGCGCAAGCGGAAGAAGCGTTAGGAACACGAGGGGCAAGAGGGGAACGACATGTACCGCACACTCGGTATCGACTTGGGCACCACCAACTCCGTGGTGGCCCACCTGCGCCGCGGCGAGCCGGAGATCGTCTTCAACCGGCAGAACCAGGAGGCCACACCCTCCGTCGTCGGCCGCGGCCGCAAGGGGGAACTGCTGGTCGGTTCCACCGCCCGCAGCCGCCTCGCCCTCGACGGCGAGAACGTGATCCGTTCGGTCAAGCGCTTCATGGGGCGGAAGTTCAAGGACCCCCAGGTCCAGGCCGCCCTCGGCGAGCTGGACTACCGGGTCACCGCGGGCGCCGACGGCGACGTCAACGTCTGGTTCGACGGCCGTTCCTACACCCCGATCGAGATCTCCGCGATCATCCTGCACCGGCTCAAGGAGGACGCCGAGCAGCGGTTCGGCGAGCCCTTCCACCGGGCCGTCATCACCGTCCCCGCCTACTTCGGCGAGCGCCAGGTCGCGGCCACCCAGGAGGCGGGCCGGATGGCCGGCCTGCACGTGCTGCGGGTCATCAACGAACCCACGGCCGCCGCCCTCGCCTACGGGATCACGGCCGAGGCCGGGGTCGACGGCCGGACCGTCCTCGTCTACGACCTCGGCGGCGGCACCTTCGACATCTCGATCCTGCTGCTGGTGCCCGGCTCGGTGTCGGTCCTCGGCATCGAGGGCGACAACCTGCTCGGCGGCGACGACTTCGACCGCGCCATAACCACCGCGCTGCTGGAGGACATCAGGGCCGAGTACGGCTCCGACTACCAGCCCGACCTGCGGGACCGGCCCAAGATCGCGTCCACGGCGGAGACCGTCAAGATCGAACTGTCCCACCAGGAAGCCTCGGAGGTCATCCTGCCGGGCCTCGGCGCCGGTCAGCTGGTGCTGGAGACGGAGTTCGAACGGGCCCGCTTCGAGGAGCTGATCGAAGCCCAGATCGAGCGCACCATCGAACTGACCCACAAGGCCATCATGCAGGCCAACCTCACCGTCGGGGACATCGACGAGGTGCTGCTGGTCGGCGGCTCCACCTCGATCCCGCTGGTGGCGCGCCGGCTGGGCGAGGTGTTCGGGCCCCGACGGGTCCGCCGCGGCGTCAACCCGATGCAGTGCGTGGCGCTCGGCGCGGCCGTACAGTCCGCGCTGGTCGGCGAGGTGGAGTGCCCGGAGTGCCGGGCCCCCGCGGACCTGGCCGCCTCGGCCTGCTCCAACTGCGCGACCTCGCTGCTGGGCGGCGACCGGGTCTCCTGCCCCGGCTGCCACGTCCCGGTGGACACCGCGGCCTCCGAGTGCCCCAAGTGCGGTCAGGCAATGGCGGGTTCGGCCGGCGGTGCGGCCCCGCAGCCGTCCCGGGCCGCCACCGTCGTCCGGAGCGACAACTGCCCCCGCTGCGGCACCCCGGCGGCCCCCGGCGTCACCTCCTGCGAACTCTGCGGGGAGGCGCTGAACTCCGCCGCCCCGGGGAACACCCGGGTGGGCCCGTCCGTCGCCGAGGACATGGGCCTGCGCTGCGCCTCCTGCGGCATCGTCAACCCGCCAGGCGTCGAGGTGTGTACGGGCTGCGGCGAGCTGATGCAGGTCACCAACCCCTTCGACATCACCCCGAAGAACCTCGGCATCGAGCTCAACGACGGCCGTCTCGCCGTCATCATCCCCAAGAACACCAGCTACCCGACGAGTTCGCCGGTCAGCCGGCAGTTCGTGGTCTCCGGCAGCGGGCGCCAGCGGCTGGAGGTCGCCGTCTACGAGGGCGAGCACGAGACCGCCCAGCGGAACGAGCTGATCGGGCACCTGACCCTGCGCCTGCCGGCCGGACTCGGTGGCCGTACCCCGATCGACGTCTCCTTCGGCCTCGACCGGGACCGCACCATCACCCTCTCGGTACGCATCCAGGGCGGCGGCGAGAAGACGGTCAAGCTGGAACGCGTCACCCTCGACCCGGAGTTGAAGGTCCAGGTGGAGGAGCAGCAGCGGCAGATCGAGAGCTTCACCGACCGCTGGGGCACCGAGCTCACCGAGGCCGAGATGCGCGACGCGCAGCGGCTGATGGACACCCTCGACGACCTGGCCGCCGGCCAGAGCCGTGGCCAGTCGGTGGACGAGGCCCTGGAGCGGGCCCAGCGCCAGCTCAAGGCCCAGCGCTGGGTGCGCGGTTCGGAGGCGTACCTGAGCCTGTTCCTGCACTACTGCGAGAAGCACCTCGATCCGAGCGACCTGGACCGGCTCCGTTCGGTGGCCGCGGAGCTGCGGTTGCGCCGTGAGGCGGCCGACTGGGAGGGCGCGATGGCCGCCGCCGCCCGCGCGGACGAGCTGTGCGACTCGCTCGGGCACACCTTCCGGATGCTCACCATGTGCAACGTCTACGTCAACCAGAACCTGGTCTCGCCGGCCCTGGCCCAGCGGATCATGGCGGAGCTGCGCGGCCTGGACTCGGCGGTCGAGTCGGCCAACATGGAGGCGGCGAACCGGCACACCTCGGCCCTGCTGCAGCTGTACGCGGAGGCGCAGCGCGAGATGGGCAGCGAGCCGACGGCCGAGTCGCTCGGCCCGGTCCGCCCGGAGGAGGCGGGGCCGCGATGAGCGAGGCATCCGTGGACGGGGAGCGTGCGGGCGGGGAGCGCGCGGGCGAGGAGCGTGCGGGCGGGGAGCCGGTGGGTGACGCGTGGCCGGGTGAGGGCCCGCCCGGCGACGGGCCGGCGGACACGGTCGCGCCGATCGAGGTGCCCTGCCCGCAGTGCGCCGTCCCCGCCGATCCGGAGACCCTGCGCTGCCCCTCCTGCCGGGAGGACCTGGCGGCCCTGGTGAGGCTGCGCTACGCCGGGCGGATCGACTACAACGAGGCGCTGGAGCTGGCCCGGTCCGGCGACGGCCCCTCCGCGCTGGTGCTGCTGCGGCGGGCGCTGGCGGTGGAGCCGGACCTGCACCCGGCCCGCGAGTTGTTCACGGCCGTCTCGGCCCGGCTCGCGGCGGCCCGCCGTCCGGCGGACTGACGCTCCGGCAGCCCGCTTCCGAGTCCGTCCGGCCCGTGGCCCACCCCCTCGCGGAGGGGGTGGGCCACGGGCATTTCGGCCGCCGTCCCGGTCCTGTTGCGGGTTCGCGGGAATTCGGGAATCAATTCCGAGTGGCGCCGGGGCGTTGTTTTCCGTGTTTCGTGAATTCCCTTTCGGGGCGGCCGCAAGTGTGGTTAACCTGCTTGCAGGTCGAGTTTCTCGCAACGAATTCGGCGTTGCGCATGACAGAAACCGTTCGAGGGGGTTCCGTGACCGCGAATATCTCCGTCCCGTCGTCGATCATCAAGCGACTGCTCAACACCGGCGTGGGCGAGGCCGTGTCCGCCTACTGCGACAACAAGGCCTGCCGGCAGGTGACCGACCAGGTCAGGATCAGCAACGCCAGGGCCTTCGGGGCCAAGCCCGGCACCTTCAGCGAGGTCGTCAACCGGATCGGCGCCGACTGGAATCCCATTTTCAACCTCATCGCCGGCCAGCCGACGATCTGCCGGAAGTGCGGTTCGGTGAACTGGGACTGACCCGTGAAAAGAAGCCGCGGCGGTCCGCCCCTCCGGGACCGGAGGAGGGGCGGACCGCCGCGGCGTTCGGCGGGGCGCGGCCGCGTCACCGAGGTGGTGTCACCGGGGTTCGCGCCACCGGGGCCGGGCCGCCGGGGTGGTGCTACCGCGCACGGGCCGCGGAGGCCGCCTTGCGCTGGTGGATCAGCAGGCCGACGAAGCCGGCCATGAACCCGCTGATCAGGCCGGACACGGCGTGGTTGACGGCGTTCGCCGTCTCGTCGTCCGGGGTGCCGACGATCAGGTAGTTGGCGGCCGCGCTCATCACCGCTCCGATCACGCCGCCGATGACACCGCTGACCAGGGAGGTCCGCACGACACCCGGTGTTCCGGCGTCGCGAATGTCGGTGTTGGTGGTGCTGGGCGCGGTCATGTCGGCCTCCTGGCACGGTCGCTGGGTACGGGCCCGTGGTGTCGGGCGCATGTGGGCCACAGTCTGTCAGGAACCTCCGTGAGCGGAACCCCCTGTTCCACCCGGTGAGAACGGAGGTGCCCGGCCGTGATCAGGCCGGCCGGGCCGGCGTGGCGTCGGCCGGAGCGGTCGCGCCGGCGGCGGTTCCGGTCCCGGCGGCCCGCCCGGCCGCGGTCCGGTCCCGGCGCGGCGGCAGCAGGTGACGGGCCAGGGCGAGGGCCGCGAGTACCGCGACGAGCGTGCACACGCCCGGCCAGCCCGCCCGGTCGTGCGCACGCAGCCCGAGCCAGGACCCGGCGCTGCCGCCCAGGTAGGCGCAGCTCATGTAGGCGGTGTTGAGCCTGCCCCGGGCGTCGGGATCGAGCGCGTACACCCGGGTCTTGTTGGCCACCATGCCCGACTGCATCGCCACGTCCAGCACCAGCGTGCCGACCACCAGGGCCGTCATGCCCGCCGCGCCGCCCCACCCGCCCGCGGCGAGCACCCCGGCGGAGGCGAGGGTCCCGACCAGGCAGACCAGGTTCACCGGGTCCGGCCCCCGACGGTCCGCCAGACGCCCGGCGAGCGGGGTGCAGACCATGGTCGCCGCACCGACCAGGGCGAGCAGGCCCACCGCCTGGGCGCCGAGCCCGTACGCCGGGCCGGTGAGCAGCAGCGGCAGGCACGTCCAGGCGGCCGAGAACCCCGCGAAGACCGTGGCCTGGTAGAAGCACGAGCGGCGCAGCTCCGGTTCGGTGCGCAGCAGGCGCAGCGGTTCGGCCAGCAGCGCGGGGTACGGCCGGTGCGAGGCCGGTGGGGCGGCTCCGGCCGGCAGGACGCGGGCCAGGACGGCGGCGAGGAGCAGGACCACGGTGCCGGCCGCCAAGTACGGGGCGCGCCAGCCCAGCCACTCGCCGAGCGTCCCGCCGAAGGTGCGGGCCAGCAGCATGCCGCCGATCGACCCGCTCATCAGGGTGCCGACGACCGACCCGCGCCGGTCGGCGGGCACCAGTCCGGCCGCCATCGGCGAGATGATCTGCGCGGCCACCGTGGTGACGCCGATGACGCCGCTCAGGGCGACGAGTGCGGGGAGGACCGGGGCGCAGCCGGCGGCGAGCAGGGCGATGCCGGTGAGGCCGAGCAGGGTGACGAGGAGCGACCGGTTCGGGAGCCGGTCGCCGAGCGGGACCAGCAGGAAGATCCCGGCCGTGTAGCCGATCTGGGTGGCGGTCACCACGAGGGCGGCGGCGTCGGTCGGCTCGCCCAGGCCGTCGGCGACCAACGGGGTGATCGCCTGCGGGAAGTAGAGGGTGCCCACGCCGACGGCGCAGGTCAGCGACAGGAGCAGGAGAAGCCGGCGGCTCACCTCAAACCACCGCCCCGAGCGGGGCGTTGAGGCGCTGCGTCCGGGTTGCCAGGTGTGTCATACCCGAAGTGCACGGCATCCCCGGGCCGCCGCCAACCGATGTAGCGTGGGGCTTAATGATCAGCTTCGGATTGGGCGTCGAGGATCTCGCGGACACCCGTTTCGCGCTCTCGCCCCTGCACGAGACCGTGCTCAGCCTCCGGGTCCTGCGCGAGCCGGGGCTCTCCGCGCTGCACCTGCCGTGGCGGCGGGCCGTCCTCGGCCGCCTCGGCGCGCTCGACACCCGTCTGCTGCTCTCCCTGGTCGCCGTGCGGCGCACCGTGCCGGACTTCCTGACGCCGCGCCCGGTGGTCTTCGCCCCGGCCTTCGAGGACGAGCTGGCCGCCGTCCGCCGGACCGCCCCCGAGGTGGTCCGCCGCGACCTGCTGGCCACCCACGCCCCGGACCCGCTGCCCGCGGCCCTGCTCGCGGCCGCCGGTGACGCCGCCGACGAGCCGGTCGTCCGCCTCCGCGACGACATCTGCGAACTCCTCGGCCGGTACTGGGAGATCGCCGTCCGGCCGGTGTGGCCGCAGATGCGGCTGGTGCTGGAGGCCGACATGACCTACCGCGCGCGCAGGCTCGCCCTCGGCGGGGCCAGGCTGCTCTTCGCCGACATGCACCCGAACCTGCGGTGGCACGAAGGGGTCCTGCACATCGCCGACATGATCAGCCACCACCACGTCGCCGCGTCCGGCCGTGGTCTGCTCCTCGTGCCGTCCGTCTTCGCCCACAAGCCGGCGCCCCCGGTCGGTCCGGACGAGGCGCCGACGCTCGCCTACCCGAGCCGGGGCGTGGCGACGCTCTGGCTCCGGCCGCCGGCCCCGGACTCCGCCGCGCTGGTGGCGCTCCTCGGCGCGCCCAAGGCCCGGCTGCTCGGCCTCCTGGACGAGCCCCTGCCCACCGTCGAGATCGCGCGCCGCCTCCGGGTCACCCCGAGCGCCGTCTCCCAGCACCTTCGCGTCCTGCACGCCACTGGCCTGCTGACCCGTGCCCGCGACGGCCGCCAGGTGCTCTACCGCCGCAGCGTGCTGGGCGACGGGTTGACCGGCGCGGCAGGCGAGGCGGATGTGGTGGATGAGGCGCGGACGGGTGCGGCGGGTGCGGCGGGGGTGGCCGAGTCGTGGAACGGGAAGACGGGGCCGGAAGCGTGAGGCGTTCTTGCCGCGGTCTGGCAGGATCACGGCATCGTGCGAGTACGAAGGTGGGAAGACATGATCGGTCTGGTGCTGCTGGGGGTTCTGGTGGTGGTCGTCGGCGGGTGCGCGTGCGTGGTGTGGGCGGAGCGCGGCGGGCCTCGCTGGGCGCGCCGGGTGGCCGCCGTGACGCTCGGCGCCGGCGAGTTGGTGCGCCGGTCCGGGCGGAACCGGCGGCGGGGCGGGAGGGGGATCACGGCCGACCGGGGCGGTGACGGGGGCGACGGGGAGTGACCCGGCCGCCGGGCCGGGCGCAGGCGTCGGGCCCGGAGCGGCCCCTCGCCCCGCGCGAGGCTCACGGCGAGGCTACGGCCCGCTCCAGCAGGCCCCGGAGGGGCGCCCTGTTCCTGCGGCCGGGGGGTGCCCGCCGCAGGCAGGCACCCCCCGGCCCGTGCCTCAGGGGCGGTGGAACACGACCTCCGGGTCGGCCGCGGTCGGGCCGTCCAGCCGGGGCGACGCGAGGCCGCGCAGGTGCAGGTCGAAGAACGCGCCGACGTAGCCCCGGGTGATCTGGTGCGAGCGGGTGCCCGAGAGCGGGGTCTCCGGGTGCGGGTAGCCGGCCGAGTCGCCGAGCACCGGCCAGTCGGTGAAGGCGGGATGGCCCGCCCCGGTGACGGTCAGCCAGCGCTTCCAGCCGTCCAGCCGGGGCCAGGTGTCCTCCCAGGACGTGTCGGGGAAGTCCGGCGGCAGCAGGGCGGGGTCACCGGCGAGCATCAGGAAGGGGCGACCGCCGAGGCCCGCCTCGGGGACCGGGGTGAAGAACGTCCCGTCCATGTTCACGCCCGCGTCCACCCGCGGGTCCGTGGCCATGGTGGCCGAGGCCGCCGCGCCGCCGATGGAGTGACCGGCCATGCCGATGTGCCGGGCGTCGATCAGCCGGGAGTACCGCCACGCCGGGTGCGGGCCGGTCAGCCGGTCCAGGACGAAGGAGGCGTCGCGGGCCCGGCCGTCGGACACCCGGTGCAGCGAGCCGTCGGGGAACACCTGCTCGCACGCCTTGCAGGTGAGTACCCGTCCGCCCGGGAAGACGGTGCCGTCCGACTCGTACGCGTGGTCGACCGCGGCCACCACGTAGCCGCGGCTCGCGAGGTCCTCGGCCAGGCTGGTCAGCGCGGCGCGGGGCATGGTGAAACCGGGGGAGAGCACGACCAGCGGGTAGCGGTGGGCGGAGATCCGGGGCACCGCGTCGGTGCGGGCGTGGGTGCGGGTCGCGGCCACGCGCTCGGGGGTGGTGTACTCGCCGAGCTGTCCCCGGTCGGTGAGCAGGGCCCTGGCCTCGGCGACGGCCATGTAGGGGGCGGGGGATCCGGTGCGGGCGACCGCCGGGTAGTAGAGCGACAGCATCAGCTCCCGGTCCTCGGTGGGCACCCAGGGGTCCTTGCGGCTCCGGTCGACCAGGTGGAGGGTGTCCCGTCCGACGGCGAGGTCGCCGGTGGGGCGCGGGAGTTCGAGCCGGGCCGGGCTTCCGGCCGGGCTCTCCGACGGGCCGGTGGCGGCGGTGGCCGGGGCCGCGACGACACGGGGGGCGGCCAGGATCAGGCCGACGGTGACGGCCGCTAACGTGCGGATGATCTTCTTCATGGATCGCATCCTAGAGAACATAGGCAAGGCTTACCTAAATTTTCCGGAAGGCGACACGGGGGAGGGGTGCGCACCCGCCCCGTCCGGGCGCACACCCCTCGGCCCTGCGTGCCGATCCGACGTGAACTGCCGGACGGGCGTGGCTACTTGACCGGACCGTCGGTCCCGTCCCGCTCGTCGTCGGTGAGGGTGCGGAGGTCGGTGTTGGCGCCGCAGAGGATGACGCAGACCTTCTCGCCGTCCTCGGGCCGGTAGGCGGCGGTGCCGGTGCCGGCGGCCGGGTCGGAGGCGGCGGGCAGGGCCGCGAGCGCGGTGGCGGCGGCGTGCTCGACCGCGAGGCGGTGGTCGTCCCACAGGGCCCGGCGGGCCCGGACGATCCCGCGGTCCGGCACGAGCACCGGGCGGACGTCGCCCCGGCGGGCGGCCCGCACGGCCAGGGAGGTGGCGCGGCGGGCGCCGAGCGAGTCGGAGGCGACCGAGTCGACGGTGACGTCCACCGGCCCGCCGGCCGCGATCGCGGCGTCCAGCGCGCGGCAGTTCTCCGGCTCGACCGCCACGGTGCGGACGCCGTGCTGCCGGGCGGCGGTCGCCACCCCGGCGAACAGCCCGCCGCCGCCGACCGCGACCACCACCGTGTCCAGGTCCGGGATCCGCTGCTTGATCTCCTCCATCAGCGTGCCCGCCCCGGCAGCGATCAGCGGGTGGTCGTAGGCGTGGCTGGCGAGCGCACCCGAGGCGGCGGCGAACTCCTCGCAGGCCGCCAGCGCCTCGGCGTACTCCGTACCGACGAGCCGGACGTCGGCCTCGTACGAGCGGAGCCGGGTGACCTTCACGCGCGGCGCGTTGGCGGGCAGGAAGACGGTGGCCCGCACGCCCTGGCGGAGGGCGGACCAGGCGCAGGCCAGGCCGGCGTTGCCGCCGGAGGCGATGGTGACCCCCGCGTCGGGGAGGGTGCCGGCCTCGCGGTGGGCCCGGAGGAAGTTCTGCGCGCCCCGCGCCTTGAACGAGCCGGTGTGCTGGAGGTGCTCCAGCGCCAGCCACACCCCGTCCGGCCCCGGGGCTATCGCGACCGGGCGCACGTGCCCCGCGATCCGGTCGGCGGCGGACTTGATGTCGTCGTACGAAAGGTCGTGCACGTCGCTGCTCCTGTGGGGAAACGGTCGGCCGGTGGCGGGGGGATCGGGTCCAGCCTCGCAGCCGCCGCGGCGTCGGGGAAATCCTTTGCCGGTGCCGGTGCCGGTGCCGGTGTCCTGTCCCGCCGGGCCCTGTCGTCCCCCGGGGGCTACCGCGCGGCGGTGGCCGTGTCCGCGAGGCGCTGGAGGCGGAGGGTGGCCGCGCCCCAGATCCACGCGGCGGAGAGCGGGACCGTCAGGACCGTGAGGCCGACCGCCCCGCGGATGCGCCCGTCGATGACGCGGGCGCAGCGCTCGCGGGAGTAGGTGCGCGGGGAGTCGTCGACGAGCGCCGGCGACCCGCAGCCGGTCGAGCTGCTACTGCCCGCCGCGACCGGAAGGAAGGCGAGGCCGATCGCCCAGATCCACCCGACGACCGCCAGTACCCCGAGGAGGTTCACGCCCCAGCGGTGGCGGCGGTGGGCGTTTCGCCACGCCCGCTCGTCGTGGTCCTGGAGAAGCTCCGCTACCGCCATGGCCTCCCCTGTCCCCGGTGTGGTGGAAGGGAAGAGCATTCCACAGGCCGTGATCGCGGCGGCAGTCGGGCGGGCCCTGAAGGGCCGCGCCCCCGGGCGGTTCGGCCGGTGGCCCGGCCGGTGTCGTGCCGGACGACCTCACCGAGCTCCGCCGCGCCGATGACCACGTCGCCCGGGTCGACCCGCTGCACCGGTTCGCCCGCGGGGGCCGCGTCGGCGGACGGGCGTGGCAGCGGTGGTGGGGCGGCCGGGGGTCAGACGGTCACGGCACTGCCGCGGCTGCCGCCGCCGCTTCGGCGGGTGTCGGCGCGGAGGAGGGCGGCGGAGCGGGCCAGCCGGATCACGGCGATGCCGGGCAGGCAGGCGCCGGCCAGGCAGGCGGCGAGGACGGCGAGCGGGCCCAGGCCGATCGGAGACATCGAGAGGGCGCCTGCGACCAGGGGCGTGACGAGGACCGGTGAGAGCAGCAGCAGGGTCGCCTGCCTCTTCTCCCGGCGGTCCCACTGGGGGGACCGCCAGATCCTGACCAGGGCGGTGACGGCGGCGGCCGTCGCGAGGACGGGCCCGACGGCCGGGACGACCAGCAGCGGCAGCGAGAGGAGGACGAGGCCCAGCGTGAGGTGGGTGCGGCCGGCGCTCTCCGGCTCGGGCCGCCCCTGACCCTCCTCGGCGAGGGCGGCGCCGGCCACCTCCTGCGGGCGGCCCAGCCGGTCGAGGACCTGCCGCACCGCACCGTCGTCGACGGGGCCGCGGCCGTGGCCGTGCTCGGCGAGCGCGACCTCGACGTGCTCGCGCAGGTCGGCCAGGAGTTCGCGGCGGCGCTCGGCGGGCAACGCGGTGGTGCGGCGGGTGATCTCGTCGAGGTAGGCCAGGACCAGCGGGTGCTCCATCGGGGTGTTCATGACTGCTCTCCCGGGGTGAGGACGTGGTCGACGGCCGTGCGGAAGTCGGGCCACAGGGTGGCGAACTCCTCCAGCGCGCTCCGGCCGGCGGGGGTGAGGGTGTAGTAGCGGCGCGACGGGCCGGTGGCCGAGTCGCGGAGGAAGGTGTCGGCCAGGCCGGTGCGGCGCAGCCGGGACAGCAGGGGGTAGATCGTGCCCTGGCTGGTCGCCAGCATCGGGAACCGGCCGAGCTCCTGGAGCAGCTCGACGCCGTAGCGCGGGCCGTCCCGGAGCAGGGCCAGCACGCAGTACTCCAGCACTCCCTTGCGCAGCTGGGTGGCCACCGACCCGTCGGCTGCGCCGGCCCCGTCAGGGTCTGTCATACCAGGTACCATGCACAGCAAGATAGCAGGCGAAACAAGGAACAGCAGGTGGGTGACGCGGTCCCGGGGGATGGAGGGGCCCGGCGGAGGGGCCGGGGCGGGTTCGGTCCGGGGCCGGGGGAGACGTGCGACGGCCCCGGACCCGCCCGTGGCGGGCGTGGTCCGGGGCCGTCGGGGGAGGGTCCGCCCGCCGGGTCAGAAGGCGAAGACGGCGCCGGTGGTGTGGGCCAGGGTGCAACGGTTGCCGTAGGTGCGCCGGAAGGAGAGCGGCCGGCCCCGGTACGTGCCGGAGGCGGTGACGGTGTACGGGTCGTACTCGGCGGTGCAGATGCGGGGGGCGACGTCGAGGCGGTCGAGATCGCCGTCGACCGCGTCGACGAGGCGGCACGCCGTGACCGGGTCCGGGTGGGTGGTGGCGCTGCCGGGCGGGCACTCCAGGGTGGCGAGGCGCGGGGTGCCGGCGACGGGGGTCGCGCCGTGGGTGACGGTCAGGCGGAGGCTGGTGACGGCTTCGACATCGGCTGCGGCGGTGGCTCCGGTGTCGGCTTCGGCGGCGGTCGCGGTCGTCGTCGCGGTCACGGCGGCAGCGGTGAGGCCTACGGACAGCAGGACGGCCGCGACGGCGGCGGAGGCGGAGGCTCGGGTCTTCACACCCCGGGAAACGAGCGTGTGCGGACGTTGGTAACCCCTGGCCCGGCGTGCGTGGTCCGCGATCCGGCGCGCAGTCCCGTGCGCAGCCCCGGGGTGCGCCCTCGGCGTGGGGCCCGTGGCAGGACCGGCCGCAGGGGCGGGAGTTCAGGGTCGGCCGGGTGGACCCCGGCGCAGGACCGGGGGCCGGATCGGATCAGGTCCGGACCGGGTCAGCGGCGGACCATCCGGACGCCGGAGACCTCCAGCAGGCCGTCCAGTTCGACCTTCCCGACGGTCTGGTCGGGGCTCACCACGAGCCCGTCGCGACGGACGATGTCGAGGAGGCGTTCCGCCAGCGGCAGCACCATGTGCCGCCCCCAGCAGCGCTCGTTGGCGTGCCCGAACGGGAGGTACCCGGGGTGGCTCTCGGGGTCGAGCTCGGCCCACCGCTGCGGGCGGAACTCGTCGGGGGCGTCCCAGAGTCGGGGGTCGCGGTGACTCAGCAGCGGGAGCATCAGGATGTCGTCCCGCACCCCGATCCGGTCGTCCAGGGCGTGGAACTCGGGGGAGGCCACCCGGAGAATGTTCCAGGAGGGGGGCAGCAGCCGCAGCGTCTCCCACAGGATGTCCCGGTTCGGTACGTCGTCGTCGAACGGGGAACCCAGCCAGACCGCGTTCGTGACGAGTGCCGCCACGGTGAAACAGATCGGAGCGGCGACCCGCCGGTACAAATACATGGCGTAGCGCCGGTCGGCGTACGAATCGGCCTCCATCACCCGGGCCGCCAGATGGGAGAGCGGGATTTCCGTCCCGGGCCTTCCGAGCATGGCGGTGCCCGCCGCGACGGCCATCCAGGTCAGTTTGGGCGTGAGTTCCAGCTTTCGGTCCACGAGGATTCTGAAACGCAGGCTCTCCCGACCGAAGACGAGGTCCCGGAGGTGGACGTGGGGGGCGTGCGGCCACCTCCCCGTGAGGTCGTCCGTCTCGTCCAGGGGCTTCTTCAGCGCGGCCCGGACGTCGGACGACACGGCCTGCATGAGGGCCGACGCGTCCGTCCGGCCGATCTGCCTCCCCAGGACGGGCTTGAAGGTGGGCCGCTCCTCGGGGTTGGCCGGCCTGGCGCGGAGCAGGCCGTCCAACAGGTCGGCGCCGGCGACCCCGACGGTGTCGCGCTCCAGGCGGAAGAGGTCCGCCCCGCGGTGCGTGCGGAGGAGTTCTTCGATCCGCGGTGCGAAGACGGTGACCCGGGCGTTTCTTCCCGTGCTGGACAGGGACATCGGTTGCACTCCAGGGGTGAGCGGCCGGCTCGTGAACGGATCGTGCCCGGCGGGTTCGAGTCCGCCGGGCACGAATCAGGAAGGGGAGCCGGACGGTCAGATCCAGCGGTACCAGGCGTAGGCCTTCAGGCTCTTCTCCGGCATGGCCTTCCTCACGAAATGCACGAGCTTCATGGAAAATCCCTTCGACAGCCGGCGAACCGGGCGATTCATGGAACGGCGCTCGACGGGTCGCGGTGGAAAGCCCTGCGGATCCCGTGGAATCCGAGGTCCGCTTCCCGTCGCCCAGAAGTGAATCTTCGTCGGGATTTAGCGTCAAGTGGTCGGTTCCATCTGCCGATTACCGCGAGGCTGCATGTTTGAAGTCCGCCGGGATCTGGTTGGTGGTGGAAAAGGGGGAGATGGTCCGATTCGGGCGGATTCTGCCGATGGGGGTGGTTGTTGCGACGTGAGGTGCACGCGACAGCGCTGGTCGGAGACGCTGCGCCCGCGGCCCGCGGAAACGTGAACGGGGCATTGCGGCAGCATGTCGCCGACCCGGCGCCAGGATGGCCCGCTGCCCGACCGAACGTTAGGTATGCCCCTTTGGGCAGTACGCGATCAAGTGGCGCGGGCCGGTGCGGCGGGGAGATCGCGTCGTCGGCCGGGGCGGCCCGTGTCGTTGGCCGGGCGGGGCCGGGACACCCGGTTTCATGGTCGGAACGCCGAAGCCTCCCTGGGTGCGCCGTGACACGGTGGCTCAGGCCCGATGTCCCGGAGAACCCCATGAGGATCCACCTGACCAGCGTCTTCGTCGACGACCAGGACAAGGCCCTGCGCTTCTACACGGACGCGCTGGGCTTCGTGAAGAAGACCGAGGTCCCCGTGGGTGCGGACCGCTGGCTGACCGTCGTCTCGCCGGAGGACCCGGACGGGACCGAACTGCTGCTGGAGCCCGACGGCCACCCCGCCGTGAAGCCGTACAAGACCGCGCTGGTGAGGGACGGCATCCCGGCCGCCTCGTTCGCGGTCGAGGACGTGCCCGCGGAGTTCGAGCGCCTGCGCGCGCTCGGGGTGCGGTTCACCCAGGAGCCGCAGGAGATGGGGCCGGTCACCGTCGCGGTCCTCGACGACACCTGCGGCAACCTGATCCAGATCACCCAGCACGCGTAGGGACTCGGCCGGCACGGGAGGTCGGCGGGTCCGACTTCCCGTGCGCACGGGAGCGCGTGGCGCGTTCCGGGGGTTCCCGCCGGGTGCGCGTCGGTCCGGACTATGCTGCGGACGGACGTGTACGGAGGGGGAGTTGATGCGGTCCGAGGGCGGGGAGGATCCGGGGCTTCTGCCCGATCCGGAGGGGCTCGACGAGGAGGGGGCCTGGTCGGAGTCCGCGGAGGACGTGCCCCGTCCGGCCTCCGGGCGGGTGGGGCCGCTGTCGTGCCTGGCGTTCGTGGTGGCCGTCGTCGCGATGGTGGCGGGAGGCGTCGTCTGGGCGCTCCAGGACCAGTTGTTTCACCCGTTCGGGGACACCCGGGCGTGCAAGGGCAGTGACACCATGCTGCCGCCGGTCATCTCGGCCGGGGGAACGGCGCTCCCCGCCGCCCCGGCCCGCGTCGTCGCCTCCTTCGGCGTCGGTTGAGTCGGCGCGGGTTGGGTCGCGGCAGGTTGGGTCGGGGCAGGGGCCGGTGCCGCCGGAGGCCCTGCCGGGGTGGGCAGGGCCTCCGGCCGTCGGTCAGGCGGTGAAGTCGGGGGAGCCGCTCGTGATGGCCTTGGCGAAGGCGGCCCACTCGGCCTGGTCGAAGGCGAGGTGGGGGCGGTCGGGGTTCTTGTCGTCGCCGAGCCAGACATCGCCGTTGGGGAAACGGGCGATGATCACGCAGGAGCCGTTGTCGTCGCCGGAGAACGGGGACTTTGTCCAAACGGCGTCGGCGGGGTTGTGGTCGTACGGGTCGTGCTTCTCGCTCACGTGATCTCTTCCAGCCTGCGCTCAAGTGCGGCGATGGTCTCCTCCGGTGACAGCGCACACGCCTTGACGCGGGCAAAGGCCCGTTCGGCACGGCGTACGTCGCGTCCCGTTCTACGCGGGAGCGTACCGCCGACGGCTTCGATGAATACGAAGCCGTTTTCGAGGTCGTCGGGGAATCTCATGAGTACGAGTCCCGAAGTCAGGATCCCCTGGCGTCCGGCGCTCAGAGGGACCATCCGGATCGTGACGTTCGGACGCTGCGCAACCTCGACGGTGTGGCGGATCTGCGCGATGAGCGTGTCTCGGTCGCCTGCGACCAGGAGCGTGACCTCCCCGAAGTAGGTCTCCAGATCGAGCGGATTCTCGTCGGCCAGGCGGCGTTGCCGCATCATTCGCACTTCGGCCGCGGTCTCGATCTGCTCGTCATTGGGTGCGCTGAGGCCGGCGGCGATCATCTCCCGCGCGTAGCTTTCAGTCTGGACAAGCCCTGGAAAGGCGGACGGGAAGTACTCCAGCATGTGCGAGGCGTCGGCTTCGAGTGCCAGGTACTCGGCGAAGGCTGCCGTGATGGAGTTCGCGAAGTCGAGGTTGCGCCACCACTGTTTGGGCGGGCCGCTGCCGAGGAGGTTCTCGTAGTACTCGCGGTCCGCTCCACCGACTCCGTAGTAGTCAAGGAGTGTGGCGAGGTCCTGGGGACCGACAGGCTGGTCGGCTCGCTCCATCTTGCTGAGCCTGGCGGCGCTCCAGCCCTTCAGTCCGCGCGTCACCTCCAGGAGCTTCTTGTTCTGATCCAGTCGTAGGGCTCGCAGTTCGTCGCCGAGTCTGATCTGCCGGATCGCGGAGAGGTCGGTGGTCAAGTGGGTCCCTCCCTTCGGATGTTGATGAACAGTCTTGCTCTGTTCCGCGGCGGCACTCAAGCGCCCTCAAGATCCACCTATTTTCTTCGGCTTTCTGTTGTGTTTTCTAATCAAGGAGACCCGCACTCAACGTGACTGTAGGAGAATGCTTCTGACCGAGCGTCCGGCGATCGAAGGTCCGTCGGCTCGCCGTCGACTTCGGTGTCGTGATCAGGCGGGGGGTCGGCAAGCGGGTGCGGGTGCGGGTCCTGCTCGACGAGGGAGTCAATCCTCTTCCCGAGATCAGGAGTTGACCCCATGTCCAGAAGCGGCGACCGGCCTGCCCCGGTCGAGGTCGCCGCCGCGGGGCTCGGGTCCCTCGCCCTCTCCCTCGTCGATCCGCCCTCCGCCGGCCTCATCCGGTGGATGACGTTCGCCACTGCCGTGAACCGGGAGACCCGTTGGTCCGACGACTTCCTCGACACCCGCCGCCACGACAGGGAGTGACACCCGCCCCATGCACCCCGCTGCCATCGCTTTCCAGGACCCCGGCCGCCTCCACGCGCGCTGCGAGATCGCCGGCGTCCGGCGCCTCACCTTCCAGCCCGGGTACGAGAGCTCCGTCGTCCTCCCCGACGGCGCCTGGGAACCGCTTCCGGCCGGCTACCCCGAGCGGTTCGCGCCCGGCCTCCTCACCCGGGACGGCGGGCTGGTCGAACTCTTCCGACTCCCCGACTCGGTCGTCGACATCCGCACCCTCGCCACCCTGGTGTACGGGCTGGGCGACCCCTTCCCCGTCACCCTCGGTGAGACCTGCGACGCCCCCGGCCTGCCCGTCACCCACGTCAGCCCCGACTCCGGCCTCCGTCCCGGCCTCCACGTCGACAACCACCAGAGCCTCGCGTACGCCGACCGCGAGACCGCCCGTCGACGCCTCTGCGTCAACCTCGGCCCCGGCAGCCGGTACGTCCTCCTCGCCGACACCGACATCAAGTCCGTCTGCCGCACCGTCCACGACCGCTACGAGAGCCACCGCCCCGCCACCTCCGACCTGGGCCTCTACGTCACCCTCCGCCGCCCCCTGCGGGTCCTGCGCCTGCGCATCGACCCGGGTGAGGGCTGGTTCGCGCCCACCGCCGTCCTCCCGTACGACGAGTCGACCGAGGGCCAGACGCAGCACTCCGTGACCGCGTCCTGGCTCGGTCACTGGGAACGAGGGGTCTTCGGTCCGCTGATCTGACCGGTTCGACCGGGTGTGTCACGCTGGGGGGTGGGGCGGGGCTGGAGCACGACCGAGGTCGGGAGGCTCGCGATGGCCGAGATCAGGGTGAACGGGGTGTCGCTGTACTACGAGACCCGGGGAGCCGGGCCCGGCCTGGTCCTGGTCCACGGGTCGTGGACCGACGCCGACAGCTGGGCGCGCGTCCTGCCCGGTCTCGCCGAGCAGACGACCGTCGTCGCCTACGACCGGCGCGGGCACAGCCGCAGCGAGGACCTCCTCACCCAGGGCTCCGTCTACGAGGACGCCGCCGACCTGGCCGGCCTGATCCGGGGCCTCGGGCTCGCGCCCGCGTACGTCTGCGGCGACTCCTACGGTTCGCTCGTCGCCCTCCGCCTGGCCGCCGCCCGGCCGGACCTGTTGCGCGGCGTGGCCGTACACGAACCGCCCGCCACCGGGGTGCTGCTCGCCGACCCCGAGCTTCGTCCGATCGGGGTGGCCTTCGCGGAGCGGATCAGCGCCGTCCGGGAGCTGCTGGAGCAGGCGGAGTCGGCCGCGGCGGCCGAGCTGTACGTGGACACCATCGCCCTCGGCCCGGGGGCGTGGGAGCAGCTGCCCGCGCCGGTCCGGCACACGTACATCCGCAACGCGCCCACGTACCTGGACGAGCTTCGCGACCCCGACGCGCTCGACCTCGACCTCACGGCGCTGAACCGCTTCACCGAACCCGTGCTGCTCACCCAGAGCGACGACAGCCAGCCGATGTACGGCGAGGTGCTGGACCTGATCGATCTCTCGCTGCCCAAGCCGGAACGCCACCTCTACCACGGCGCCGGTCACGCTCCGCATCTGTCGCAACCCGAGGAATGGGTGCGGGTCATGCTGCCGCGCGTCTTGGGGTGAGGCGCACGGTGGGGGCGTGCGGGGCGGGGTTCACGCCCCAGGGGCGTCGTTGGCAGGTCGTGGGGCGTCGGCTCACGCGGGCGGGGAGCGCCGGGCGGCGCGGTCGGCATCCTCGGTCGCGAAGCGTTCCTGCGCCGCGAGGACGGCGTCGCCGTGGACGGCGGACCAGGCGCCCAGCGCCCGGATCGGCTCGATCAGGGCCGCACCGGCCGCCGTCAGGGTGTAGTCGACCCGGGGCGGGCTCTCGGCGTAGCGCCGGCGCTCGACCAGCCCGTTGTACTCCAGCCGCCGCAACGCGTCGTTCAGCACCTTCGGGCTGATCCCGCCGATCCGGGCGAGCATCGCGCGCGGGCGCATCGGACCCTGCTCGCCGAGGACGTAGACCACCACGCTGTCCCAGCGGTTGGCGATCACCTCGAAGGCGATCCGGGCCCGGCAGTCGGCCGCGAACACGTCTCCACCGAGGTCGTCCGGTCCGTCAGGCCCGGCCGCCCCGGCCACTCCGACGGTCCCGACCGGTCCGTGCGGGCTGCGCAGGTTCTCGGCATCTCCCATACGCACATCCTGCCGGTCCATTGCCTACCGGATGGTGCGTATCGGCCCGCCTAGGGTCCGGGGTGCGGCAGTCGGCCGCCATCGGGACAGTGGTGGGGAGCACGGTATGCGGATCGGCATTCTCGGAACGGGCGCCATGGCGGCGGGCCTCGGCGGAGCCTGGGTGCGGGCCGGACACGAGGTCGTGGTGGGCGGGCGCAACCCCGGCGCGGCAGCGAGGACGGCCGCCCGAATCCGGGCCGTCGGCAGCGGCGGCCCGGCGGACGCGGCACGGTTCGGCGAGGCGGTGCTGGTCGCCCTGCCCGCCGAGGTCGCGGCCGGGGTGGTGGCGGGGCTTGCGGGGGACCTGGCCGGCCGGACCGTCCTCGACTGCACCGTGCCCATGGCCCCCGGCCCGGGCGGCCCGGTCCTGACCACGGCCGGCGGTGGCGACTCCATGGCGGTCCGGCTCGCGGCTGCGGCGCCCGGCGCCCGGGTGGCCAAGGTGTTCGGCATCTGCCACGAGAGCATCTGGACCATGCCGCGCCCGGCCTTCGAGGGCGTGTCGCTCACCGTGCCCTTCTGCGCGGACGCGCCGGCCGCGGCCGAACTGGTCACCGAGCTCGTCGCGTCGATGGGCTGTACGGCCGTCCGCTGCGGGGGACTGGAGCGGGCGGCACTGCTGGAGGCGGCGGCGGTGTTCGCGATCGGCGTGTGGTGGGACGGCGGCGAGGCCCGACACGCCTTCCCGGCACCGCCGTTGGCGCCCGGCGCGGTGGACGACGAGCAGGTCTGATCCGGGACGTCGGGGACGGGGCCGGCCCGTGCAGGGCTCACCGCTTCGGGGAGGTGAGCCCTGCACGGGCAGCTCGATCCGGCCCGTCTGCCCGGCCGGCCGCCGACACGGCACCGCCGACGGCACGGCACCGCCGACGGCACGGCACCGCCGACGGCACGGCACCGCCGACGGCACGGCACCGCCGGCTCCACGACCTGGGGCAGGGCCCGGAGCACGGTCTACAGCACGACCTCCGCGAGCTTGCCGGTGGCCACGTCGAAGACGAAGCCGCGCACCGCGTCCGTCTTCGGGACGAACGGGCTGCTCGTGATCCGCGCGATCGACTGCCGCACGTCGGTCTCCAGGTCGGCGAAGGCCTCCGCGGCCCACGGCGGCTTGACGCCCGTCTCCTCGCGGATCGACTCCCGGAAGGCGTCGTCCCCGAAGGTCAGCATGCCGCAGTCGGTGTGGTGGATGAGGATGATCTCCTCGGTGCCGAGGAGTCGTTGGCTGATGGCCAGCGAGCGGATCGCGTCGTCGGTCGCGACGCCTCCGGCGTTGCGGATCACGTGCGAGTCGCCCTCGTTCAGGCCGAGGACGCCGTAGACGTTCAGCCGGGCGTCCATGCAGGCGAGCACGGCGGTCCGGCGGGCCGGGGGCAGCGGCAGCGGGCCCTCGAAGCCGGAGGCGTAGGCGCTGTTGTTGTGGAGGTATTGCTCGGTGGCGGAGTTGAACGCGGTCATGGGTGTCCCTTGAGGGAAGGATGCGAACGGGGAAGGGGAGGGCACCACGGGGCGGAGGCGTACGGGCCTCGACGCCCGGACCGTGCGGCCGGAGGAGGCGGGCGCGGTCAGCGGCCGGCGGGACAGCCCGCGCCGGCGATGTAGCCGTAGTCCACATGACGACGGCGGACAAGCTCGGTCATACGGCGACGGTAGTGCGCCGCACGGGCGCGGCGCCACGGCAATGCCCAAACCCCACCCGAACGAGGGGAGTTCGCGGCCCGGCCGCGGATCGCCGACCGGCGTGGGCGCCGTGACCGCGTCGACGTTCGGTGACCGTCCGTCAGTTCCGCCCGTGGTCTCACGCGGACTCGTGCTGCGTTCACGCGGCCTCACGGGGCCCTGCGGGGCCGCACGGGGCCGCGCCGTGCCCCTCCCTCACCGACCCTGACACGGCACGGTCGGTGAGGGAGGGGCCCCGGAGCGGAGAGAGCCCGGCGTGGCCGGCCGCGTCCGCACAACCCGGGCGACACGGGAGGGCGGAACCGGCAGGATGAACGGATGAACGAGGTCATCATCAGCGACGAGGACCGTCGCCTTCTCGGGCTCTGGACCGCCGACTGCGCCGAACGGGCGTTGGCGCTGTTCGAGGCCAAGGCCCCGGCCGACACCCGTCCGCGCGAGGCGATCGAGGGCGCCCGCACCTTCGCCCGCGAAGGGAAGCGGACGGCGCTCCTGCGCGCCCAGGCCCACGCGGCGCTCGCTGCCGCACGCGAGGTCGACGACCCCGCCGCCGCGGCCGCCGCCCGGGCCGCGGGCTACGCGGCGGCGTCCCCCTACATCCACCCGCTGGCGACCCCGCACCAGGTGAAGCACGCCTTGGAGCCCGCCACGCACGCGGCCCTCGCGTGCGAACTCGCGGCGGCCGACGGCGGCGTCACCACGGACGCCGCCACCGACGTCGGTGACGCGGAGATCCGTTGGGCGATCGAACACGCCCCGCCGGCCGTCCGCGAGCTGGTGGGCCGGTTCCCGGAGTGCACCCCCGGCCGTACCCGCCCGGCCGTACTCCGCCGCCGCCTCGACGAGGCCCTGCGCACCTGACCGCGAGGTGCGGTGCCGCCGCCGGGCCGCCCGGACTCCCCGTCGGGAGCTTCGTCCAGGACCCCGGTCCGGCGATCGGCCGGGGGGACCGGCCGGGAGGTGTTGCGGTCCGGGTGGCGCCGTGGCAGCGTGCGGCGGATGGACGACGAACAGCACGGGACGGCCCTGGCACAGGCGGTGCGGCTGCGCGAGGAGGGGACCCGGCAGGCGTGCGAGCAACTGATCGCCCTGTCGGACCACCACCCGGAGGACGCCGCGATCGCGTACCAGGCGGCATGGGCGCACGACGCCCTCGGCCTGGAGGCGGAGGCCGTCCCCTGCTACGAACGGGCGTTGGGCGCTGCGGGTCTGTCGGAGAGCGAGCGTCACGGGGCACTGCTGGGGCTCGGCAGTACCTACCGGGTGCTGGGCCGCTACGAGTCGTCGCTTCGGACGCTCCGCCGCGGTCTGGAGGAGTTCCCCGGGGACGCCGCGCTCCGGACCTTCCTGGCGATGGCGCTGTACAACGTCGGCGAATCGCGGGAGGCGGTGCGGACCCTGCTCCAGGTGACGGGGGAGACCAGCGCGGACCCGGGCGTACGGAAGTACCGTCGGGCGGTCGGGTACTACGCCGACCACCTGGACGAGACCCAGTAGGAGCGGCGGGGCCCCGGACGGCACTGGCCGGCATCACCAGCATCGGCCTCGGCGCGATCCTCGCGGCGCGCACCGGTCGTGACACGTTCAGCGACGGCGACGGCGTCTACCGGCCGAGCACGCTGCTCAAGATCACCGAGAGCGGGGACGGCTACCTCGGCGTCATCGGCCTCGCGGTCGACCCCGACCACGACGGCACGTCGGCCCCGGCGATCGTCGGCGTTGCCGGCCCGCTGCCGCTGCCGCCGTCGCTGCCGCCGTCGCCGTGGCTCCGGCCTTCCGGCCGCAGACCGGGGGGGCCGGGTGCCGGGGGCCGTCAGGCGGTGCCGAGGGAGGTGCGGACGGCGTCGACGAGGTGGCCGGCGCGGGCGTCGCCGTAGCCGATCATGCGGTTGGAGAGGTACGCGAAGCCGATGCCGAACTCGTCGTCGCCGAAGGCGAACTGGCCGCCCGACCCCTCGTTGCCGAAGCTGCGGGCGCCGAGCATCGGGCGGGACGCGGACGAGTCGAGGACCACGCCGGAGCCCCAGCGGGAGCCCGTGTCGAAGCCCAGGAAACTCTCCCCGGAGGAGAGTTCGCGCAGGGCGTCGCTCACCGTGTCGGGGGAGAGGAGACGGCCCGCCCGGCCGTCGATCCCGGTGACGGCCCCCGCGTACAGGCCCGCCAGCCCGGTGGCAGAGGCGACGGCCCCGGCCCCGGGCAGTTCGAGCCGGTGCACGGCAGGGTCGTTCCAGCCGTGCGGCTCGTCCAGACCGGGGAAGACCAGCGCGCCGTTCATCGTCACGATGCGGGTCAGCAGGTGCTCCGGTCCGGGCATCGGCGGACGGCCCTCGGCCTCGGCCAGCCGGGCCAGGCGCGGCAGCCCGTCCTCCGGCAGACCGAGCCAGGCGTCCAGCCCGCCGAGCGGTTCGGCGACCGCCTCGCGGAAGAACCGGCTCGGGGCGAGGCCGGTGATCCGGCGGATCACCTCGCCGACCGCGAAGCCGAACACGTGGCCGTGGTACTCGTAGGTGGTGCCGGGCTCCCAGAGCGGCCGCTGGTCCTCGATCGCACGGACGACGGGCGTCCAGGCCGCGATCTCGTCGAACGAGAGCACCGCGTCCAGCACCGGGATCCCGGCCCGGTGGCTCAGCACCGCGCGGGTGGTGATCGCCTCCTTGCCGTGGCGCGCGAACTCGGGCCAGTAGCGGGCGATCGGTGCGTCGAGGTCGAGCAGTCCCCGCTGGGCGAGCAGGTGGGCACCGACCGAGACCAGGCCCTTGGCACAGGAGAAGACCGGGACGACGGTGTCCGCCTGCCAGGCCCGCCCGGTGCGTTCGTCCGCCACACCGCCCCAGAGCTCGACCACCTTCCGGCCGTCCGCGTAGACGGTGACGGCGGATCCGAGCTCGGGGAAGTCGGCGTAGTTGCGGGCGAAGGCGTCGGCGACGGCGCCGAACCGCTCGTCGGCCCAGCCGTGGTGACGCTGCACGGTGTCGGTCCTGTTCGTGAGTGGGCGCGGAGACGGGGGCGCGGAGGGCGGGGCGGAGGGTCTGCGGTGATCAGGATCCTCGACACGTCACCGTACGCGGCAGTGGTCGCGGGCGGAAACGATTTGACGACGCGGACCCGGGGAGGAGCTTCGGTGCCGCTAGGGTGACCTCCGTGACAGGGGTGAACGGGGCACTGGTCGGGGGTCGCTACCAGCTGCGGGAGTTGATCGGCCAGGGCGGCATGGGGCGGGTCTGGCGCGGCTGGGACACCACCCTGGGACGTGACGTCGCCGTGAAGGAGGTGCTGCTCCCGCAGGGCGTCACCGAGGCCGAACGCGAGCAACTGGTCCAGCGCGTGCTGCGCGAGGCGCGGGCCGCCGCGCGGCTCAACCACCCCGGGATCATCACCGTGCACGACGTCGTCGAGCACGAGGGCGCACCGGTGATCGTGATGGAGTTCGTCACCGGTGTCTCGCTGGCCGCCGCGATCTCGCGGGACGGCGCGCTGCCGTTGTCGCGGGTCGCGCTGATCGGCGTGGCGATGGTCAAGGCGCTCCAGCAGGCCCACGCGGCCGGCATCGTCCACCGAGACCTCAAGCCGGACAACGTCCTGCTGATGGGCGACCGCGTCATCCTCACCGACTTCGGCATCGCGCACATGGCGGACGCCACCACGGCGCTCACCCGTACCGGCGCGGTGATCGGCACGCCGGCCTACATGGCCCCCGAGCAGTTGGAGGGGAGGCCGCCGGCGCCCGCCAACGACCTGTGGTCGCTCGGCACGACGCTGTACGCGGCGGTCGAGGGCGAGACGCCGTTCAGCGGGGACACGTTCGGGGCGCTGTGCGTGGCCGTGGTGACCAAGGAGCCGCGCCCGCCGCTGCGGGCGGGCGGGCTGACGCCGTTGCTGGGCGCGCTGCTCGCCAAGGACCCGGCGCAGCGGCCGACGGCGGAGCAGGCGCTCGCCGCGCTGGAGTCGGTCGTACGGGCCGGTGCGGGGCTGGTGACGGGGCCGGTCCGGCCGGTGGAGCCGACGCCGACGGCCCTGGGCGGGTCGCCGTCGCCGCCGTCGTCCGGCGCGTCGTCAGGGGCGCCGGCGGGCGGGTGGCAGGCCCGGGCGGCGGGCGGGGCGTGGGTCCCGGCGCAGCCGTCCGCCGTACCGGCGGTGACGGCGGGCCCGCCGGCGCAGCCGTTCGACGGTGCCGTCGGCGCGCCGACCGGAGCGTTCGGTGGTTACGGAGGCGGCTACGGGGGTGGCTACGGGGGTGGCTACGGCGGCGGTGCGGGTGGTTCCGGCGGTGGTCACGGCGGCGGGCCGGGTGGTTACGGTGGCTACGGCGTGCCCGGTGGCTACGGCGGCCCGAACCAGGGCTACGGGACGCCCGTCCCGGGCTACGGCGCGCCCGCCGAGGGCTACTCCGCGCCGGCCCCGGGCCACGGCACACCTGTTCCCGTCACCGCCCCCACCGCGACCCCGGCGCCCGCCGCCGCCGACCGTCCGGTGCCGCATCCGGCGTCGGCGATGCTGGTGCGCTTCATCGGCTGCATGGCGCTGATCTGGATCGTCGGGTCGACCCTGCCGTGGAACTACCTGGACCTGGTGGACCGGGACTTCATGCCGGTCGCCCTCGGCGTCACGGCCGCGCTGGCCCTCGTGCACGCGGTCCCGCGTCCGCGCTGGCACCCGATGGCCGTCTGGGCGGTGGCCGTCGTCGCCGACGTGGGGCTCTGGTGGCTGACCGGGTCGCTGCTGGAGTACTGGTTCGGCTACTGGGAGACCGGTTTCGGTTCCCTCCCGTGGCAGATCGCCGTCAACATGCTGATCCTCGGCACCGGTGCCTGGCTGCTCTGGCTGGTGGTCCCGGGAAGCCGTCAGCAGGCCGCCCGCAGCCGGAGCTGACGCCCTGCCGGCCCGCACCCTGCCCGCCCGCACCCTGCCGGAGCTGACGCCCCGGCAGGGTGCGGGCGGGCCGCTGCGCGCGGCTACTCCTCCGGTGGTGCGAGGACGGCCGTGATCACCCGGTTCAGCGCCCGGTCGAAGGTTGCGTCCAGGTCGCTCGCGGGCGGCCCGGTGGTGGCGAACGCGGCGGCCAGGTGCGGGTATTCGCCGCTCCCGGCGGCGCGGGCGAGGTAGCCGACGAGGTCGGTCTGCCACTGGGCGCCGGCCGCTGCCGTCCGCTCGTACTGCGCGTACTGGCAGATGAACCCGTTGAGCAGCGCCAGGGCCTCCATGCGTGTGCCGCCGTCCAGGCCGCTGGGCTCGGTGACGGCGAGGAAGTGGTCGGTGTAGCGCAGTGCGTTCGGGCCCAGGCCCGGGCGGGCGATCACCAGGGCGGGAAGCCAGGGGTGCCGGCGCAGCGCGGCGAGCTGCTCGTGCCCGAGCCTGTGGAGGTCGGCGCGGCAGTCGCCGGTCGGGGTGAGGGTGCTGTAGTCGTACTCGCCGACGGCGGCGTCGAGCATCAGGTCCAGCAGGTGTTCCTTCTTCGGCACGTAGTTGTAGAGCGACATCGTGCCCGCTCCGAGCGCGGCGGCCACCCGGCGCATGGAGACGGCGTCCAGGCCCTCGGCGTCCGCGACGACGATCGCGGCGGCGGCGATCGACGCGCGGCTGTGGGCGGGCCGGGGGCCGCGTCCGGTGCGCTCGGGGCGCAGCCAGATCAGCTCGGGTGCCTCGGCGGGCAGGGGGGCGGGTGTTCTGCCGCCGGGGCTCTCGGGTCGGCTCGCGGGTCGTTCGCCGGTCCGGTGTCCGGACGGCGGATTGCTGGTCGGCACTGAT
The DNA here is from genome assembly GCF_040611255.1 of Kitasatospora sp. NPDC002965. Lineage (NCBI taxonomy): Bacteria > Bacillati > Actinomycetota > Actinomycetes > Kitasatosporales > Streptomycetaceae > Kitasatospora > Kitasatospora sp. NPDC002965. The sequence goes on from NZ_JBEXNT010000088.1 coordinate 30,159, forward strand.
TGATCACCTCGGTTCCCCATTCTAGATACGTACGGCGTACGTAGTACGATGCGCTCACGCTCGCTTCTGCGTACGCTGTACCTAGTGAGAGGGAAGAGCCATGTCCGACACCAGTCGGTCCACCACCGCCGTCGAGATGATCGGCGTCGAGAAACGGTTCGGCGCCACCCGCGCCCTGCGCGGCCTCGACCTGGTCGTCCCCGCGGGCACGGTCTGCGGCCTGCTCGGCCCCAACGGCGCCGGCAAGACCACCGCCGTCCGCGTCCTCGCCACCCTCGTCGCCCCGGACCGGGGCGCCGCCCTCGTCGCCGGCCACGACGTGGTCCGCGAGCCCGAGGCCGTCCGCCGCAGCATCGGCCTGGCCGGCCAGCACGCGGCCGTCGACGAGGGCATCACCGGCCGCGACAACCTGCGCCTCCTCGGCCGGCTGCACCACCTCGGTGCCCGCGCCGCCCGGGCCCGCGCCGACCGGCTGCTCGACGACTTCGGCCTCACCGGGGCCGCCGACCGGCTCGTCCGCACCTACTCCGGCGGCATGCGGCGCCGGCTCGACCTCGTCGCCAGCCTGGTCACGGCGCCGCCCCTGCTCTTCCTCGACGAACCCACCACCGGCCTCGATCCGCGCAGCCGGCAGCAGATCTGGTCCTTCGTGCGGGAGTTGGCGGACGGCGGGACCACCGTGCTGCTCACCACCCAGTACCTGGAGGAGGCCGACCGGCTCGCCGACACCGTCGTGGTCGTCGACCACGGCGCCGCCATCGCCACCGGGCCGCCCCGGCGGCTCAAGGCGGCGATCGGCAGCCGGATCTCGGTCACCCTCGCCGACCCCGACCGGCTCGGCCGGGCCGCCGTGGTCCTGGCGGCGCTCGCCGAGACGGGTGACGTGCGGGTCGACCACGTCGAACGGACGGTCGAGGCCGTCTCGCGGCCGGGTGTGGAGGTGCTGCTGCCCGGGCTCGTACGGGAGCTGGACGCGGCGGGGGTGGTGGCGCTGGACGTCGCGCTGCGCCCGCCGTCGCTCGACGACGTGTTCCTCGCGCTCACCGGGGGCTCCGGAGGCGCCGCCGGTGCCTCCGGAGCGGCGGTCGAGGGCGCCGCCGGGGCCGAGGGGAGGGCCGCCTGATGGCCGCCGCGACGACGCCCCCCGCCCGGCCCGCCGCACCCGCGCCGGTGATCCCGCCCGCCGCGGTCCGGCTGGTGTCCGACACCTGGTCGTCGATGCTCCGCGTCCTGCTCAACTACCGCCACTCGCCCGGACTGCTGGCCGTCTCGCTCGCCGTTCCGGTGGTCATGGTGGTGGTGTTCGGCTACGTGTTCGGCAGCGCCGTCCGGCTCCCGGACTCCTCGTCCGGCGGCGGCGGCAGTGGCGCCGGCGCCGGGAGCTACCGGGAGTTCCTGATACCCGGCCTGTTCGCCCTGGTGGCGGTCAACGGCATCATGCCCACCATGATCGGCGCCGCCCGTGACGTCGGCCGCGGCGTGACCGACCGGCTCCGCTCGATGCCGGTCTCGCGCACCGGCCTGCTGCTCGGCCAGGCCCTCGCCGACCTGCTGATCAGCGCGCTCGTCCTCGCGCTCCTGGCCGCCGTCGGACTCGCCGTCGGCTGGCGGATGCGCGGCGGACCGGCCGACGCCGCAACGGCGTTCGGGCTGCTGCTGCTCTTCCGCTTCACGATGACCTGGCTCGGCCAGCTGCTCGGCCTGGCCGTGGGGAAGGAGGAGGCGGCCGGACAACTCGCGGTCGCGGTCTTCCCGTTGGCGATGGTGACCAACGCCTTCGTGCCGACCGGCGGGATGCCCGGCTGGCTGCGGACCGTCGCCGACTGGAACCCGATGAGCGCGGTGGTCCAGGCCGGCCGCGAGCTCTTCGGCAACCCGTCCGCGCCGGGCTCCGCCTGGCCGATGCAGCACGCCGGTCTCGCCGCCGTGCTCTGGTGCGGTGCCCTGCTGGCGCTCTGCGGTCCGCTCGCCGTAAGGAAGTTCGCCAACCACGGCCGGTGATCGACCGGGTGTGCGAAACCTGCGGTACCCGGGTGTCACGATACGGAATGTGCTGGACACCACAGCCGGTGCGTCGGAGGGTTGGGCCCCATGGAGTACACCCACCTCGGCCGCACCGGCCTGACCGTCTCGCGACTCTGCCTGGGCACCATGAACTTCGGCCCGCACACCGAGGAGCCCGACGCCCATCTGATCATGGACAACGCCCACGAGCGGGGCATCAACTTCTTCGACACCGCCAACGGCTACGGCCGTGACGCCGAAGGCAACCACAAGGGCCGCACCGAGGAGATCATCGGTCGCTGGTTCGCCCAGGGGGGCGGGCGACGGGAACGGACCGTGCTCGCCACCAAGGCCTATGCCCCGATGGGTGACTGGCCGAACGAGGGCAGACTCTCCGCCCTGGCGATCCGCCGCGCCGTCGAGGCCAGCCTGCGCCGGCTCAACACGGACCACATCGACCTCTTCCAGATGCACCACATCGACCGGGACACCCCGTGGGAGGAGATCTGGCAGGCGATGGAGGTCCTGGTCGCCCAGGGCAAGATCATCTACGTCGGTTCCAGCAACTTCGGCGGCTGGCACATCGCCCAGGCCCAGGAGGCCGCCCGCGCCCGGCACTTCCTCGGCCTGGTCAGCGAGCAGTCCCTCTACAACCTGCTCGACCGCACCATCGAGCTGGAGGTCGTCCCCGCCCTCCAGCACTACGGCCTCGGGCTCCTCCCCTGGTCCCCGCTCCGCAGCGGCGTCCTCAGCGGCGCCCTGCGCAAGGAGCGCGAGGGCGGCCTGGTCCGCGGTGCCCTCCAGCACGCCGGCGAGATCCTCGACGCCAACCGCGACCGCATCCAGGCCTACGAGGACCTCGCGGACGAGATCGGGGAGCACCCCGCCGACCTCGCCCTCGCCTGGCTCCTCAGCCGCCCCGCCGTCACCGCCCCCATCGTCGGCCCCCGCACCCTGACCCACCTCGACGCCGCCGTCCACGCCCTCGACGTCAAGCTCGACGACGACCTCCTCGCCCGGCTCGACGACCTCTTCCCCGGCCACAAGCCGGCCCCGGAGGACTACGCCTGGTAGGCCCGTCGGCTGCGTCCGGCTGCCGCGTCCGTCGGCTGCGTCCGTCGGTCGTCGGTCGTCGGTCGTGAGTCGTCGGCCGTTCGGGCGCGCGCAGCGGACCGCACGGTGCCACCCCGCAGGCCGCAGGTGCCCGCGGGGTGGCCCGGTCGCGCCCAGGAGGGCCGGCGGCACGGCCGGTGCGCCGTGGCGCGGCGCGGGTGCCTCAGGTGCGGACCTCGGGCGCGTGGCCGGTCCGCCAGGTGTATTCCATCTGGCGGGCGGTCCGAAGGGCGAGCTGCCGGCCGAAGAGCCGGCCCACGATGTGCAGGGCGGCGTCGATGCCCGCGCTGATCCCCGCGGAGGTGACGATGTCGCCGTCGTCGACCCACCGGACGTCGGTGCGCACGTCGATGCGCGGCCGGCGCCGGGCCAGCTCCTCCTGGTCCTCCCAGTGGGTCGCGGCCGGTCGGCCGTCCAGTGCCCCGGTGGCGGCCAGCAGGAAGGCCCCGGTGCAGATGCTGAACGTCAGCGCGGACGTCCGCCGGCGCCGGTCCAGCCAGTCGACGACGTCCGGGTCCGCCTCGACGGCCGTGGTGACGCCGCCGGGGATCACCAGGACGTCGAAGGGCGGATCGTCCCGGAGAGTGTGGTCCGCCACGATCGTCAGCCCGCCGCGGGCGCGGACCCGGCGGTCGGCCGCCGCGACCGTCACCACGCGCAGCAGCGGTTCGTCGTCGGCCGTCCGGGCCAGCCGGCCGGCGGTGCTGAAGACCTCGAAGGGGCCTCCCGCGTCGAGGACCTCGACCTCGTCGAACACGAGCATGCCGAAGGTGAGCGGAGCAGGGGCGTCAGGTTGCATGCCCCAAGGCTCGGGCCCCGTGGAGGCGCCCGACGAGTGCCGGAAACGGCACGCACCGCTAGGATCCCGTCGTGCGCCACCACCGGATCGCCTGCCTCGCCTTCGACGGGATGGCACCGTTCGAGCTCGCCACGGTCGCCGAGGTGTTCGCGGTCTCCAGGCCGGAGCTGGACGTGGACCGGTGGTACCGGTTCGAGGTCTGCGCCGAGGTGCCCGGGCCGCACCGCGTCGTGGGCGGCTTCGACATCGTGGTGCACCACGGCCTGGACCGCCTCCGCCACGCCGACACCGTCATCGTCCCCGGGGTCCCGGACGTGCGGCGCGACGTCTCCCCGGTGGTCCTGGAGGCGCTGCGGGGCGCGCACGCGCGCGGCGCGCGCATGGTCTCCATCTGCGGCGGCGCGTTCGCCCTGGCCGCCGCGGGCCTGCTGGACGGCGGTAAGGCGACCACGCACTGGCGGCACGCCGCCCTGCTCCAGGAACGCCATCCGGAGGTGACGGTCGACGCGTCGGTGCTCTACATCGACAACGGATCGGTGGTCACCGCCGCCGGCACCGCCGCGGGCATCGACGCCTGTCTTCACCTCGTCCGCAGGGACCACGGCCCCGACATCGCCGCACGCGTTGCCCGCCGCATGGTCGTGGCCTCGCACCGCGAGGGCGGGCAGGCGCAGTTCGCGGAGCGTCCGGTGAGCCCGGCGCCGTCCGACGACCCGATCGGCAGCGCCATGCGGTACGTGCTGGACAACCTCCACCGGCGTCTCACCGCCGGTGAACTGGCCGGTGTCGCGCACCTGTCGGTACGGCAGTTCGAACGGCGCTTCGCCGCCGTGGCCGGCCTGCCCCCGGGGCGCTGGATCACCCAGCAGCGGGTCCGGGCCGGTGCGGAGCTGCTGGAGTCCACGGACCGCCCGATCGACGCGGTGGCCGGCCGCGTGGGCCTGACCGTCGCGGGCTTCCGCCACCACTTCCGGGAGACGATGAGCGTCAGCCCCTCGACCTACCGGCGCCAGTTCCGGCGCTGAGCGGTGTCCGCTCCGTCTCCGGTGGCCGGTTGGACCTCCTGGTGGGTAGCTGGTAGCACTGCGGACATGACGGAGAGGCCCGCGGGGCGGGGGACTTACCACCACGGGGCGCTGCCCGAGACGCTGGTCGGGGTGGCGTTCGACCTGCTGGACGAGCAGGGGCAGGACAAGATCAGCATGCGGGAGGTGGCGCGCCGGGCCGGGGTGTCGGCGGGGGCGCCGTTCCGTCACTTCGCCGACCGGCAGGCGCTGTTGACGGCGGTCGCGGACCGGGTGCTGGCGGACTTCGAACGGTGGCAGTGGGCGGAGGTGGAGGGCAGCGAGGGGGCGGCGCTGCGGGCGGTCGGGCTGGGCTTCGTCCGGTACGCGATCCGGTACCCGCACCGGTTCGAGCTGGTGCGGTCGCGGGTGTTCGCGGCGTCCAGGCACCCGGAGCTGCGGGAGCGGCTGTCCGGGATCGACCAGGCGTACACCGAGGTCATCGTCGCGGACCAGGAGGCCGGGCGGCTGCGGCCGGGTGATCCGGCCCTGGTGGGGCTGGCGGGGCAGGCGCTCGTCTACGGGCTGGCGCAGATGATCGCGGACGGGTACCTGCCGGCGGAGAAGGCCGAGGAGCTGGCCGCGCAGGTGCTGGACACCTTCGGCCAGGGAGTCGCCAACCTGCCCTGAACGCAGGGTTGTTGTGCTTGCGCGGAGGGTTGACCGGGTTGGTGCGCGCTGATGTAATCACTGCTCACATGAGGGCCGACGACTGCGCCGACGGCGCGGGGAACCGGGGGCAGACGTGTTCGCGAAGCCGACGCCGGGCTACACCACCTCCGCTGCGACCGGGGACACCGTGGTCCTCCTCATCGGCATGCGGATCAACCGGTTCTGGGCCGTCCACCACTGGGGCCCCGTGATGCTGGCGATGTTCCGGATGCTCTACGAACTCGCCGGGGACCCGGGCCGCGGGCTGCGCGGCCGCATCCTGCTGACCGCCTCGCCGCGCACGTACTACGTCGTCCAGTACTGGGAGTCGAAGGAGAGCCTGTACCGGTACGCGGCCGCGCCGGACGCCTTCCACCACCGGGCCTGGGGGATCGTCAACCGCAAGCTGAAGGCGGGCCGGGTGCGGGGGCACGTCGGGCTCTGGCACGAGACGTACGTCGTGCCGGAGGGGTCGTACGAGTCGATCTACTTCGACATGCCGCCCTTCGGGCTGGCGGGTGCCACCGGGGTGCTGCCGCTGGAGAACCGGGGTCGGCGGGCCAAGGACAGGTTCGCCTTCCGCTCGGCGCCCGAGGGGGCGCGGACGGCGCCCGGGGGCGCGGCGGGGGCGGAACCGGCGGCGGGCTGCCCGGTGGCGGAGACGCCTGTGGGGGCGTCGGTCCCGGCGGTGGCGTCGGCCCCGGCGGGTTCGGAGGCGTCGATGGTGGCGAGCCCGGTGGCGGAGGCGCCTGTGGGGGCCGGTGCGGCGGAGAAGGCGGCTCCGGGCGACGGAACCCCGCGGTAGCGGCAGTCCGTCCGGTGGCCGCCGCGGCGCCCACCGGACGGACCCGGGGGTCAGGCGGTGGCGGCCGGGAGCCCGATCGGGTTGATCGGGGGCAGTGCGGTGCGACAGAGCGTCGAGATCGGCTTGAGCGCCGCGACGAGCCGGTCGAGTTCGGCGCGCGGGTTGTTCTCCCACACCCGGGCGGCGGCCAGGTCGGTGGCCGCCTCCAGCGCCTGGTGCCGGATCCGGCCGCACTCGGTGATGGTGCCGCGTTCGGTGATCCAGCCCCGTTCGATCAGCCGGGCGGAGGCCGCGTCCCACTCCTCGTCCGTCCAGCCGCGCAGTGGCTGGAGCACCTCGCGCCGCACGTCCAGGGCGCAGCGCACCACCAGGGCCTCGCAGCCGTCCAGTCCGGCGGAGACCAGCGCGGCGACGTGCCCGTCGCCCCGGTGCTCGCGCATCACCGTGGCCGCCTGCCAGAGCCGCCCGTACAGACCGGCCGGGCGGGGGAGGGCGGCGTTGGCGGCGGCCAGGACGCGCCCGGCGCAGTCGAGCCGGGAGACGGCGGTCTCCAGCAGGTCGGCCACCAGCTCCACCTGGGCCGGCTTCACGTGCTCCAGCAGCCGGGCCAGGGCCGCCGAGGCGCCCTCGGCGCGGGCGGCGAGGGCGGTGTCCGGATCGGCCAGCTTCCAGATCGCGGGGAGGGCGCGCTCGATCGGCGCGGGCGCGAAGTTGAAGAACGCGGCGATCACCGGCGGCGCGTCGACCTCGCCCAGCGGGGCGGCACGGCCGCCGAAGTAGCCGCGCGCGACGCCGTGGAGCCCGGCCGCCTCGAACGCGGCGCGGCCCTCCGGCGTGAAGTAGGTGACGGCGTGTACGGGCTCGAAGAGCCACCACAGGGCACGGGCGGGGTGGACCAGATCGGCCAACGGAAGACCTTCCTCGGAGGGCGCGCAGGGAGCGCGGGGGAAACGGGGAGGTACAGGGAGGTGCGGGCGGTACTGGTGGTGCCGGCGTGACCGGTGGTTCTGGCGCTACCGGGCGGTGCGGGGTGGAGCAGGTGGTACACGGAGGGGTCGGCGGGGACGCGGCGGGGTGGTACCGGTGCAGGTGTCGCACCGTACGGGGGTTGTCGTACAAGGCTGATGACCACGGCGGCGGTCACGATAACCCCCTCGGGGGTGTGATGAGGGTCACGGGGAGGTCTCGTTGGTGACGCCCCTGCGACGGAGCGCGAGATGATGGGGCGAGGCACCCGGTCCGGGTGCCCGAACCCTCGCAGGACGACCCTCGCACGACGGCCCTCGCACGAAGGCAAGAAGAGGTAGGTACCAGCCCCCATGGCGCAGATCAACCCCAGCATCCTGTCAGCGGACTTCGCCCGGCTCGCCGAGGAGGCCGAGGCCGTCAGGGGCTCGGACTGGCTGCACGTCGACGTGATGGACAACCACTTCGTGCCCAACCTGACGCTGGGCGTGCCGATCGTCGAGTCGCTCGCCCGGGCCACCGACATCTCGCTCGACTGCCACCTGATGATCGAGGACCCGGACCGCTGGGCCCCGCAGTACGTCGAGGCCGGCGCCGGTTCGGTCACCTTCCACGTCGAGGCCGCCGCCGCGCCGATCCGGCTCGCCCGCGAGATCCGGGCCAAGGGTGCCCGCGCCTCGATGGCGCTCAAGCCGGGCACGCCGATCGAGCCGTACGAGGATCTGCTGCCCGAGCTGGACATGCTGCTGATCATGACCGTCGAGCCGGGCTTCGGCGGCCAGGCGTTCCTGGACATCATGCTGCCCAAGATCCGCCGCACCCGGGAGCTGATCGCCAAGCACGGACTGGAGCTGTGGCTCCAGGTGGACGGCGGCGTGGCCGCGAGCACCATCGAGCGCTGCGCCGAGGCCGGCGCGGACGTCTTCGTGGCCGGCTCGGCGGTGTACGGCGCGGAGGACCCGGCGGGGGCGGTCGCCAAGCTGCGGGCGCTGGCGGACGGGGCGACGGCGGACGCCTGGTGGGCCTGCGGGCACTGAGCGGGTGCTGCGCGGTCGCTGACCTGTCGTTGCGCGGTCGCTGAGCGGGGCGCCCGACGGTGCCCGGGCGCCGGGTGCCGGGCCGTCCGGTGCCCGGCGGTCCGGCGCTCTGCCTCCGGTGCTCTGCCCTCCGGTGCTCTGCCGTCCGGCCGGGGCCCGACCTGCCGGGTTCCGACCGTTCTCCACCACTTCTCCTTCGCCTCTCGACGGCTTGCGACCGGTTCGGTGCGAATGGGCGCGGCCGCTCGACGTACAGTGCTGGCTGACTGTCGGAGGGGAGAATCGTGGACCTGGACCACCAGGGGAGTGGACGAACCGGAACGAGCGCCATGGCCGCCGTGCCGCCGCCGCCGTCCTCGCCGCCCACCGTCGGCGCCGACGCACCGCCCCCGGGAGCCGGAGACCCGCCGGCGGGTGCGCCGGGGTCGGCGACCGGGTTCGAGGCGTCGGGCGGCCCGGGGCTGCCGGGCAGCACCCGGACGCTCGGGAGGCGCGGGTTGCTGAGGGCGGGACTGGGGCTCGGCGGCCTCGCCGTCGTCGGCACCGGCGCGACCCTGGTGTTCTCCGGCGGCGAGGCCGACCCGGTACCCGGAGCGGGCCCGACCGGCGCCCCAGGAGCCTCGGACTCGCCCGGCGCCGGAGCCGCACCGACCTCCGCAACCACCTCCGGCAGGCCCGGCACGCCCTCGGCGCCGGCGGTCGTCCCCTCGCTCCGCAACGAGGAGCAGCGCTCGGCGGCCCGGAACGGCGCCACCGTGAAGATGATCACGATCGTGCCGCAGGGCCCCACCGTCCCGCCCGCCGCCGAGCTGCCGGTCTGCATCGCCCTGCACGGGCGCGGCGCCACCGCCCAGGCGTGGACCGAGCTCGGCCTGCCACAGATACTGGTCGCCGCCATCGCGGCCGGCGTCCCCCCGTTCGCCGTGGTCGCCCTCGACGGCGGCGACGCGACGTACTGGCGGCGCACGCCGTCCGGCGACGACCCGCAGCGGATGCTCCTCGACGAGCTCCCCGGGTGGCTCGCCGCCCGCGGGCTGCGCGTACCCGGCGCCGCGATGGGCATCTCGATGGGCGGCTTCGGCTCGCTGCGCTACGCCCGCAACCGGGGCGCGGGCTTCGGCCCGGTGGCCGCGCTCAGCCCCGCGCTGTTCCGCACCTGGAGCGACGCCCGGGCCGTCGGGGTCTTCAGGGACGAGGCCGACTGGCGCGAGCACGAGCCGCTGCTCCACCAGGACCAGCCGCACGGCCGTCCGATCGGCGTCTGGTGCGGCACCGAGGACCCGTTCTGCGACGCCGCCCGCAAGCTGGTCGGCGACACCGTCCAGGCGCGCTTCACCACGGGGGCGCACGACGCCGCGTACTGGCGCCGGATACTCCCCGACGTGGTCTCCTTCGTCGGCCACGCCCTGACGAACCGCCCCGCCGGCTGACGGGCCGCGCACGCCGCCCGGACCGCCCGGGTGGAGGATCACCCGGCCCTGGTGGAGGATCGTTCCCGACGACCCCGAGACCGGGCCGGACGGCCGACCGGACGACCCCTCGTCCGGCCTCCCCGGCCCGCCCTTCCCCGACGGTGGTGGATCCGACGTGAGCAACCTCGACCTCAGGCCCGCCCCGACCAGCTGCGGCGGTGAGGCCGGCACCGGCCCGGTGAAGGAACTCCTGCCCGCCCGTAGCGTCCAGCTGGGCGAGAGCACCGTGGTGCGCCGGCTGCTGCCCAGCCTCGGGCGACGGATGGTCGGTGCGTGGTGCTTCGTCGACCACTACGGGCCGGACGACATCGCCGACGAGCCCGGCATGCAGGTGCCGCCGCACCCGCACATGGGCCTGCAGACCGTCAGCTGGCTCCACCAGGGCGAGGTCCTGCACCGCGACAGCCTCGGCAGCCTGGCCACCGTCCGCCCCCGCGAACTCGGCCTGATGACCTCCGGCCGCGCCATCTCCCAC
>NZ_JBEXNT010000089.1:0-40374 GCF_040611255.1 Kitasatospora sp. NPDC002965
TCCCGGAAGGCGTTCAGCACCCGGCCCAGCTGGAAGCCGTAGAGGCCCTCGGCGTCCGGCAGGCTGCGCGGCGGCGGCTGGAAGGAGCCGCCGGGGTCGACCACCAGGTGGCCGACCTCGGCGGCGCCGCCGTACGGGCCGGTGTGCAGCCGGCCGCCGAGCACGATCCCGCCGCCGACGCCCGTCCCCAGCCCCAGGTAGGCCAGGTCACGGACGCCGCCGCGGGCGGCCTCGGCGAGCGCGGCGAGGTTGCCGTCGTCCTCGTACCGGACCGGGACGCCCGGCAGGACCCGCTCCAGCACCGTGTCCAGCCGCAGCCCGGCCCAGGAGGGCCGGGAGGGCCAGGAGGTGAGCCGGCCGTCCCGGACGGTGGCCGGCAGGGCGAGCCCGGCCGACCGGACGGCGCCCGGGCCGGCCGCGCCGGTGATCCGGACGACCGCCGCGGCGAGCGCCGCCAGATCGGCCTCCCGGCGGTCGGACGGGCGCGGCCAGTCGAAGCGGGCGTGCACCGGTCGGCGCAGGCCCGGGCGTTCCAGCACGAGGGCGACCTTGGTCCCGCCGACGTCGATCCCCAGCAGTGTCACGACCCGGGCCTCCGTGGGGAGATCGGTCCTACAGCGCGGAGTACAGGTCGACGGCGTTGCCGTCCGGGTCGAGGACGATCGCGTAGTGCTGGCCCCAGACCGCGTCCCAGGGCTCGATGTGGCCGACGTAACCGGCGCCCACCAGCTCCTTGTACTTGGCGTCGACGGACGCCGCGTCCGGGAACTCGAACGCGACGGCGAAGCGGTGGCTGCCGGCGGTGGGCGCCTGCCACTCCGCGTCGTAGCTGCGGACGGTCTCGACCGAGTCCCAGGCGAGCTTCAGACCGCCGTCGAGGACCACCTCGACGTGCGGCGCGGAGTCCGCCTCGGCGGGGATGTCGAGCCCGAGGCGGCGGTAGAACGCCAGGGACTTGGCCAGGTCGTCAGCGACGATCGCGAACAGGGTCAGCTTCGGGACTGCCATGAGCAGTGCTCTCTCTCGCTCGGTTCGTGCAGGTCAGTGCGGGTCGGGAACGGGACCGCCGGCCGGCCTCAGCCGCGCTGCAGCCGGAGCCGGTCGCGGGCCGCCTTGGGCATGCCCGCGACGACGCGGTCCCAGGAGTGCTCCACCATCTCCCGTACTTCGGGGACCGGGACGGTGGAGTCGAGGACGACCGTGTTCCAGTGGCGCTTGTTGACGTGGTACCCGGGTCCCACGGCCGGGTACTGGTCGCGCAGATGGAGCGCGAGGTCCGGCTCGCACTTGAGGGTGACCTGGGCCGTCTGGTCCGACGTCTCGTCCTGGAGGATGGCGAAAACCTTGCCCTCCACCTTGAACACCGTCGCGCCGGGGCCGAACGCCTCGTCGTCGGTGGTGCCCGGGAGTTCCAGCGCGAAGTCGGACAGCTCTTGCGGAGTCATGCCCCATCCTTCCGTCGTCCAAAGAGAGTTGGGGCCCCACGGCTCCAGGGTCAGTGCCCAGCCTAGGCCGTGCGCGGAGTGGTCACGGCCACGACACAGGCCGTAGCGGGGAGATGTCCGAAAACCGACTGTCGCCCCTGCAAGGGCCGGTCGGGCGGTTCAACCGCCCTCCTCGATCCGCTCGGTGGGGAGCGACACCTGGGCCCACACGCCGGCGTGGCTGACCACCTTGGTGAAGCGGTCGGAGAGCCGGTGGAAGAGCGCGCCGGGCCGGCCGTCGGGCGGGAACGACCGGGCGTCCAGCCCGCCCCAGTCGTTCAGCGCCCGGACGAGCAGCGGATCCACCGGCACCCACACGCCGTCGACCAGGAACTCCGCCCAGCAGTGCGGCGTGGAGTAGGGCTGGGCGACCAGCAGCCCGAAGGAGAACCGCGTCCTCATCCCGCGCCGTTCACCCTCGGAGACCAGCCAGGCGGCGGCACCCCCGCAGTCCGCCATCCGGGTGTGCCACATGAACTCCTGGTCCCAGCGCACCGCCTCGGGCAGCAGGAAGAACCCGATGCCCTCCACCTCCGCAAGCAACTCCCTGACGTTCGAAGGAAGTTCGGGCCAGGAGGCGACCGGCCGGACGAGCAGCCCGGCCAGCCGGGCGTCCACCGGCCCGCCCTCGGCCCGCCGCCGCCCGGCGGCGGTCAGCACCCCGTACCCGCACCGCCCCGGGTGCCCGGGGGCCGGGCACCCGGCGACCACCTCCACCCGATAGCCCCGGCCGCTCCCTTCCGGGCCGGCCGGGGCCGCGGTCTCCAGGGCCTTGGCCCAGGACCGCATGGAGCGGCTCTGCACCGAGACCAGACCGAGGTGCAGGGCGGTGTTGCCGAGGTCGTACCCGTCGTAGAGCCGGTCGCCGCCCTCGCCGACGTACGGGACGCCGGCGGTGGTGAGGGCGGCGAGCAGCTCGGGCCGGATCCGGTGCAGCCGGCGGGCGCCCGTCGCGGTGACGGCGAAGCGCCGCTGCCGGTCCGGCACCTGCCGCAGCCGCCGGACGAGCTCGTCGAGGGCGGCGGGCTCCGGCACGTGCTGTTCGCGTGCCGTGCTGCCGACGGGTGTCGCCATCGGGGGTTCCTCCGGGTCGCTCGGATCGTCGGGTCGCTCGGGTTCAGTCGATGTAGCCGAGGGCTTCGAGGCGCGCGGCGACCTCGTCCTGTTCGTCCGCGCTGTACGGGCCCGGGACGGCGGCGGGGACCGCCGTCCGCCCCTGCTCCCGCGGTCCGCCGTCCGCCCGGTCACCGGCGGGCGCGTCGGGCCCGTCGGCCTCCGCCTCCTGCGCGGCGAACGGGGAGAAGTCCGCCAGCCGGGGCAGCACGCCCTCCGCGTACAGCTCCATCGACCGGATCGCCTCGGCGCCCGCGATGTCACCGAACACGAACTCGCCGAACAGCGTGTTGAAGCAGCCCTCCAGGGCCGCCGCCCGGATCCGCTCGGCCACGGTCTCCGGGGAGCCGACGAACACGAGGTTCTGGTCCAGCAGGAACTTGAAGTCGTGGCAGCCCGCCAGGATGTCGGCGGTGCTGAGCCTGCTGGCCGGCGCGGCCGGCGTGCCGGAGCGCTTCACCGAGCCGTAGCGCAGGGTGTTGACGAAGGCGTCGACGACCTGGTCCGCGGCCCGGGACTCCGCCTCGGCGTCGGTCTCGGCCACGTGCACCAGGCTCCAGTAGCCGATGTTCGGCTCCCCCGTCCGGCCGCCCGCCCGCCACCAGTCGACGAAGTGGCGGTAGACCGTGGCCGTCGCCGCGCGCGGCACGATCATCGTCGAGGCGGTGTGGCCCCCGATCGTCGCCAGGTAGCGGAGCGTCGCGCGGTCGCCGGTGGGGATCCAGATCGGCGGGTGCGGTCGCTGCACGGCGCCGAAGGACAGCTCGATGTCGCGCATCCGGTGCACCGGACCGTCGAAGTCGAAGGGCCCCTCGGCCGCGAACGCGGTGCGCAGCAGGTCCGCGCACTCGCGGTTGAGCACCTTGCGCCTGGCGAAGTCGGCACCGAACGGCAGGAACGGCTCGTCGCTGACGCCCGAGGCGAGCCCCACCTCCAGCCGGCCCCCGAGGAGTTGGTCGAGGGTGGCGACCTCCTCGACCACGTGCAGCGGGTGGCGCAGCGGCGGCACCCAGCCCATCGGCCCGACCCGGATGCGCTCCGTGCGCAGGGCGGCGCCGGTGGCGAACGCCACCGGGGAGGACATCCAGCTCTCCCGGGGGGTGCAGTGGTGCTCCACCGAGAAGGCGTAGTCGAAGCCCAGCCGGTCGGCGGCCTCGACCTCCCGCCACAGCTCGTCGTAGCGGTCCCGGACGGTGAGGTTCTCACGGCCCCAGACGTGGGTGAAGTAGGCGGTTTTCATCAGCGGCTCCGGTGCGGGAGGTCGGCGGTTCGGGGGTGGGGTTCGGTGGCGGGTCCCGGGTCGGTGGCGGGTCCCGGGTCGGCGGCGGGTCCCCGGTCGGCGGAGGCGGGGCGGCCGGCCGACGCGTACAGCCGGTCGACGCAGGACGCGAGGACGGCGATCTCGGCGAGCGAGTCGGGGGCTCTCCCCGTTCCCGCCACCGGACCGGGGCCGGGACCCGGTCCCGGCCCGTCGGAGCGGGCCCGGACGAGCCGCCGGGCGAGTTCGTCGACCTGGCGCCCGTACTCGGCGCCGACCGGCTCCTCGGGCAGCGGGACGCTCTCCTCCCGGCCGCGCCGCAGCACGGTGAGCGAGGAGCGGCCGAGGCGGTGCGGGCTGAAGCCGAAGGTGCCGCGCAGCACGGCGACGCCCTCGGAGCCCTCCACGGTGATCACGGTGCTGTCCAGCGGCTGGTGCGAGGCCCACCGGGACTCGACGGTGACCGCCACGCCGGTCGTGGTGAGCAGGAAGCCGCGGGCGGTGTCCTCGACCCGCTCGGCGGGGGCTCCCGGCGGCCGGCCGGACGGGGCACCGGGCGCGACCGGGCGGGAGCTCCAGTCGGCCGCTCCCTCGGCCCGCCCCAGCCAGTCGCCGGAGAGGCTGCCCAGGGCCCGCGCGACGTCGGGCCAGCCGAGCAGGTCGAACCCGACGTCCAGCAGGTGCCAGCCGAGGTCGAGCAGCGCGCCCCCGCCGGCCAGCCGGCGGTCGGTGAACCAGCCGTCGCGCTGCGGGATCCCCGCCGCCCTGGTCCAGTTGAGGCCGAGAGCGCGGATCTCGCCGAGGTCCGGCAGCAGGGCCGCCAGCGCCCGGACGTCGCCGCGGTGGCGGGCCGCGCTCCACGCGTGCACCCCCGCGCCGGGCGCGGTCGCGGCGCGCAGCGCCCGGGCCTCCTCGCCCGTCCGGCAGACCGGCTTCTCCACGAACACCGGGACCCCGCGCCGCAGCAGCACCCGGGCCGCCGGGACGTGAAGGTGGTTGGGCAGCGCCACGACGGCGGCGTCCAGCGGGACGTCCGCCAGCTCCTCCGGCCGTGCGGCGACCGGCACGGCGCGGCCGGCCGGGGCGACCGCGCGGGCCGCCTCCGGGTCGGCGTCCACCACGGCGGCCACCTCGAACGCCGGGTGCGCCTCCAGCAGCGGCACCCAGACCTCGCGGGCCACCCAGCCGGCACCCAGGACGGCGGTGCGCAGCGGTGCGGCGCCGGTGCCGGGAGTGGTGCCGGCGCCCGGGGCGGTGCTCAAAAGCGCGCACCGCCGTCCACCACGAGGGTGTTGCCGCTGACGTAGGAGGCCCCCGGGGAGAGCAGGAACGCCACCGCGGCGGCGACCTCCTCGGGCTCGCCGAGCCGGCCGGCGCCGATGAACTTGAGGACGAGGTCGCGCTCCTCCGGCGAGAAGTCCATGACCTCGGCCCGGATCGCCCCCGGTGCCACCACGTTGACGGTGATGCCGTGCTTGCCGACCTCACCGGCCAGCGAGGCGGCCCACGGCTGGAGGGCCCCCTTGGTGGCGGCGTAGGCGCTGTGGCCGGGCAGGCCGCTGGTGCCGGCCCGGGAGCCGAACAGCACGATGCGTCCGTACCGGGCCCGCATCATCGGCCGCAGGCACGCCTTGGCGAGGTTGATCGAACCGGCCAGGTTGACCTGGAGCAGGGTCTCCAGCGCGGCGGCGTCGGTGGCCATCGCGAGACGGCGGGTGCGCAGCCCGGCGGCGGCCACCAGGCCGTCGATCCGGCCGAACCGGTCGAGGGCGGTGCCGGCCAGCCGGGCGGGGCCGTCCGGGGTGGCCAGGTCGGCCTGGACGGGGACGAACGTGCCGCCGGTCTCGGCGATCTCGGCGGCGAGCTTCTGCACCCGCTCCTCGCCGTGGTGGTAGCCGGCGACCACGGTGGCCCCCAGGTCGGCGAGGTGGCGGGCCACGACCCGGCCGATGTCCCCGGAGGCTCCGGAGACCACGACCACCCGGCCGTGCTGTCCCATGCTGTCCGCGATGCGGGCGGAGGATTCGCCCATCAGTCGGCCTCCTTCACGATGACGAGATGACAGGGGGAGCCCTCGAACGGCAGCCTGCGGACGACGTCGGCGCCCGCTTCGGCCAGCCCGGCGGCGAGCGCGTCGAGGGTGGGCCAGTCGGTGCCGCCGTGGGTCAGCCAGTCGAGGGCGAGTTCGGCGCCGCCGGCCAGGTCGGGCGCGGCGGCGGTCGCGGGATCGCCGGCGGACGGCAGGAACACGTCGTCGACGAGCAGCCTCCCGCCGGGCCGCAGGGTCTCCAGCAGTTCGGTGAGCCGCGCGCCCGAGGCGGGGTCGTGCACGGCGTTGGCGACGACGCAGAGGTCCGCCCCGCCGCGCGGCGGATGCGGCCCGACGGTGACCCGCCCCGCCTCGACGGCCTCGACGACCGCCGGCGCGGGCGGTCCTGCGAGCCGGCCCGCCTGCCAGAGGTGGCCGGTGGCGGTGGGGTCGGCGGCGAGCAGGCGCTCCAGGTAGCGGCCCGCGCCGGCGGTGACCTCCACCAGCCGCGCGCCGGGGCGCGGGCGGAGCAGCCGGAGTCCGAGGGCGGTGCGGGCGTGGGCCGCCGGTCCGCCCATGGCGCCCTGGTAGGCCCGGACCAGCGCGGTGTGCGCCGGGTCGGCGGCGGAGCGGCGGTCGAAGTCGCGCCCGGCGAGGCCGGCGCGGGCGACGGCCGCCAGGGTCTCGCGGGTGACGAGGTCGCGGGAGAGGCGTTCCTCCAGCTCCACGAAGGCGATCAGCTCGGCGGCCCGGACGCGCGGCCCGGCCGGGTCCGGCCCGGTGGCGGGGTCCGCGGCGGGCCCGGTGGCGGGCGCCGTCGCGGGCCCGGCGTCGAGCAGTCCGAGCGCGGTCGCGGTGTCCAGCAGCAGTTCCAGGGCCCGCGGGTCGCAGCCCGACCCGGCACTGAGTTCGGCGAGCCCGGTCCCGTCGGAGAGCGCGTCGAGCAGCCCCAACCGGTGCAGGGCGAAGAGCAGTTCGGAGGCCTTGTAGGCCCGGGCGGCGGCGAGCGCGCGCGGGGTGAGCCGGTAGCGGGGCGCGGCGGCGGCCTTCCCGGCGGCGGTCCGCGGCAGCGCGGCCCGCAGGAGGAAGGTGTCGGGGACCTTGTACGGGGCGAGGTGCTGCTCGGCGTACGCGCGCAGCTCCTTCTCGTCCGGCCCGCCGGTGGCGACCACGATCTCGGCGACGATGCCGTCCTCGCCCTCGTGGGCGCGGCGCCGCGCTCCGACCCGGACCTCCCGCACGCCGTCGTGGCCGCGGAGCACCGACTCGATCTCCAACGGGGCCACCCAGCGTCCGCCGCGCCGGACGGCGGTGCCCTCGCGGCCGAGGACGCGCAGGGTGTTCCCCTGGCGCCGGGCCAGGTCACCGGTGTCGTGCCAGTCGGCGAGCGCGTCGGTGCGGATCCGGAGCAGCCCCGGACCGTCCGGCGTCTCGGCGCCGGTGGCGCGGTCGACGAGCCGGACGGTGACGCCGGGCAGCGGGGAGCCGCTGTCGAGCGGGGCGAGCCCGGCCGGCCCGGCGAGGACGGCACCGAGCTCGGTGGAACCGTAGTTGCGGGCCAGTCCGATCCCGTAGGCCTCGCGGAACAGGGCGTCGAGCGCGGCGTCGACCGGGCCCGCGCCGACCATGGCGATCCGCAGCGCCGGGGCGGGCGGCGGGTCCTCCGGGGCGGCCCGCCGGGCCTTCAGCCGGCGGCGGGTGGCGAGCAGCCGGGCGGTGGCGGGTACCAGGGCCACCACGGTGGCGCCGTCCGCGAGTTCACGGCCCACCCGGCCGAGCGCGGTGGGCGGGACGGGCCGCAGGGCCGCCCCGGTGAGCAGGCCGCCGCAGAGCCAGCCGAGCGCGTACGCGTGGGAGAGCGGGACCGGCAGCAGCAGGGTGTCCCGCGCGGTGAGGCCGACCCCGTCACGGTAGCGGCGGGCCTCGGAGAGCCAGCTCGCCTCGGAGCGCCGCACCAGCTTGGGCGCACCGGTCGACCCCGAGGTGGGCAGCAGCACCGCGGGGGCGTCCCCGGACTTCCGGCCGGGCGTACCGGTCGGCCGCAGGCCGGCCGCGTCCAGGACCCGGCCGCCGCCGGCGGCGGCGAGCAGCCGGGCGACCTCGGCGTCCGGCGTGTCGGGGGCGACCGGGAGCGGGTGGGCGCCGGCCGCCAGCAGGGCCAGGAAGGCGGTCACCCAGGCGGGTTCGTTGGGCTGCCGCAGGACCACCGCCTCGCCCTCGACGCCCTCGGCGGCGAGCGCTTCCGCGGCGGCCCCGGCCGCGGCCAGGAGGGCGCCGGCGGTCAGGCCCGGCAGCACCTCCCGGTCGGGGTCGAGCCGGCCGACGGCGCCGAGCAGCGTCTGCGGGCCGGACCCTGCGGCGTCAGACATCGGCGCCCGCCAGGTAGTCGGCCTTGGCCTGCTCGATCATGCCGCGGATCCGGGGCGGGGCGTAGGTGGGGGCGGTGCACAGTTCGTCGAGGGTGATCTCGCTCTCGAAGTACATCGACAGGGTGTCCCACGGGGTGAAGCAGCCGTGGCAGGCGCTCAGCCGCGGCCGGGGGGCGAGCAGCGCCTGGTAGAGGCCGCTGGAGCCGAGCTTGTCGAGGACGCCCTCGGCCTCGTCGGACAGCACGTTGCCCATGTCGGAGAACCAGATGTTGGGGCAGGGGGTGACCACCCCGTCGCTGAAGGTGGAGACGACCAGCCGGGGCAGGTGGCAGCGGAAGGTCCGCTTGCCCTCGCGGTAGAAGCTGAGCAGCCGGTCGAAGTACGGACGCGGCGGCAGGATGTGGGCGAACTCGTCGTAGCGCCGGACGAGTTCCTCGATGTGGCCGATCTGGTCCGGCCGGACCTTGAAGGTCTCGGAGTCCGGGCCGCGCACCGGGAACGGGAAGAAGGTGGGCGGGTTGTCGAAGCCTCCGAGCCAGCCCGCGAACTCGCACAGCTCGGTGATGCTGCGGTCGTTGAGGACACCGTAGATCTCCACCGGCAGGCCGGATTCCAGGATCCGGCCGATCGTGCGGAGCACCTTGGCGTGCAGGGACTCGGACTGCACCCGGTAGCTGTTGCCGGTGTACAGGTGGCTGTCCAGCGAGATCTGGAGGACGACGTTGCCGAAGGAGCGCAGCCGTGCCAGCTGCTCCTCGTTGACCAGGACGCCGTTGGTCTGGATGACCAGGACCTCGTAGTGGGCGGACTGCTCCTCCAGGAAGTCCATGATGCCGCGGACCAGGAAGATCTCACCGCCGGTCACCTTGAGCAGCGGCAGGTCGAAGCGGCCGTGCAGCCGGCCGGCCACGGTGTTGATGCGCCGCCCGAGGTCGGTGGTCGGCGAGTAGTCGTCGCGCTTGGGCGGGTCGAAGATGAGCTTGAGGGAGTGGCCCTCCTTGAGGTTGCTCTGCCCGGTCAGGCAGTAGGTGCAACTCAGGTTGCAGGAGTCCTCGTTGATGACGAGGTCGTTGCCGATCAGGGGAAGTGGCGTGGTGGACGGCATGGGGTCTCGGTCCTTTCGCGGTCGGCTGGCTGGGCGGGCGCGGTGGTCCGGACGAGCGGGTCAGGCGGGTGGCCGAGGGGTCTGCCGCGCGCCGCCCGCCTCCGTCGGCCCGGGCCGCTGCCAGTAGCGGTCGGCGTACGGGTGTCCGGCGGCGGCGCCGTGGCCGCGGGCCCGGGCGCCGAGCGCCTCGCGCAGGCGGCCCGGCCCCCCGAAGAGGGCCAGGGCCTGGCTGGTGTAGTGCTCCGCGCCCGCCAGCCAGCGTTCGAGGTCGGCGGGGGTGAGCGGTTCGCAGCGGGCCACCAGTCCGTCGTGGTCGCGCCGGCGCAGCGGGTAGGGGAAGTCCTCGTACCAGGCGGTGCCGGGCACGGCCAGTCGTTCGGCGGCGGCGCGGACCAGGGCGTGGTCCACGTGGCGTCCGGCGGCGAGCGGGGCGTGCAGCCGGGTGCCGGGCGAGCACCAGGGGCGCAGCGCCTCGGCGATGGTGTCGGGCAGCGGGCCGTCGTCGGGGTGGGGCCGGCCGAGGACCCGGGGGGCGGCGGTGTAGCGGGGCCGGCCGGCGGAGGTGCGCAGGGCGGCGTCGGTGAGGCCCAGGGACACCCGGGTGACGCCGAGCGCGGCGAGCGCGGCGCGGTCCTCGCGGCGGCGGGTGGCGGGTTCGGCGATCCGCCGCCAGTCGTCCGGGCGGTGGGCCGCGCGGTGGCCCGGGGAGGTGTCCGCGGTGTGGCCCGCGGCGCCGTCCGCGGTGTCGAAGACGGTGACGACGGTGACCTCGGCGCCCAGCGCCGTCCAGCGGGCGAGCCGGCCGCCGAGCGACCAGACCGCGTCGTCGGGGTGCGGTGAGACGACGACGTGCCGGAGTGCCGTGTCCGTCCCGGTCACGGCGCGTCCGCCGTCGCGGCGAGGACGGCCGCGGCGTACCGCTCCGGGCTGCCCTCCGGGCCGAGCAGGGCGGCCAGGGCGCGGACCGAGGGCCGGGGGTGCAGGTCGGAGAAGCGGGCGAGGTTGCGGTCGTGCTGGTCCCAGCGGTCCGGCCGGGCGTGGCTGAGGTGGACGCCGCCGGCCTCGGGCACCAGTCTCCGGCGCGCCCCCAGGTCGTACAGCCGGAGCCCGAGTTCGAGGTCCTCGCAGCCCCAGAGCCGGCCGAACTCCTCGTCGAATCCGCCCGCCCGCCGCCAGAGTTCGCGCTCCACGGCGGAGTTGGCGCCGACCAGCCCGAGCCACGGGGCGACGTCGGGCACCACCCCGGCCTCCATCGCCTCGACCGCGCGCTCCAGCGCGTTGGCCACGGTCCGGCGCCGGGGGTTGCGGTCGGGCGGTGCGCCCGGGTCGGCGAGACCGGCCACGAGTTCCCGGACGACGGCCGGCGGGGCATCCGCCACCTCCGACAACAACCTCGCTGCGGTCGGAAGTTCACGCATCCTGCCGTGCAGGAAGCAGCCGGGTTCGGCCGCCTCGGCGTACGCCGCGAGGAAGTGCGGGCCGACGATCACGTCGGCGTCCAGGAAGACCAGCCAGCCGGCCCCGTCGGCCGCCGCCGCACCGGCGTTGCGGGCGGCGGCCCGACCCCGGCCGGGGCCCGGCACCACCCGCAGCGGCAGCCAGTCACGCGCCTGTCCGAGCACACCGGCGAAGCCCTCGGCGGCCGCCCCGCCCGCGTCGTTGTCGTCGACCACGATCACCTCGTGGCCGGGTGCTGCGCTCTGCACGGCCAGGCAGGCGAGTGTCACCCGCAGCCGCTCGTGGTCGCCCCGGGTGGGGACGACCACAGCCGGTCCGGCCGGTGCGGAGCGCGTGCGTAAGTGCATCGGGTCGGCCCTTCCGCGTGCGAGGCGATCGGCATGGCCCGTCACACCCCGGTCACCGGTACGGAACGCCGGGAACCCGGACGGGACGCACTGCCGGAATACGGGTGGGATCAGTGCGTGAAGATACGTGAAGATACGTGGGAACAGCCGTCGGCACTTCATTCCTCAGCGAACGGCCCGCCCTGAGAGGCTCTACCGGGATGCCCGGCGAAGTCAACCGGCGGAACGGAATCCTCACATACTCGCGGGCCCCGCCGGCGGCCCGCGGTAAGGATCATCCGGGGCCGACCGATCCGTTCCGGCCGCCCCGCGGCCGGGTCCCGCCACCCCGCCCCGTTGATCGATATTCCGCTTCCGGCGGGAACACCCGGTGACCCGTGGTCAATTGTGGTGGCTGGGGCGAATGGGAGATCACCGGAATTCGGCCGTCCTGCCGTGTACCAATATCCCGGAGAAATGCGTAGTGTTGCGGTCGGCCCCGGACCGCCGGTGGCCGGCGCACCCGTGCGTCGGCGGAGACCGGCCCCCACCCCCGCACTCCCCCCTCCGGGCGGATCCCCGGGCAGCGCGAAGCTCCGGACCCGGAACGCAGGTGCCGTCCACAGCTGGAGGCGAACCCCCGTGCCACCCACGCCCCGTGCCCTCGTCATCGGAATCGACGGGGGAACCTTCGACGTCATCGACCCGCTGATCGAGCGGGGCCTGCTCCCGAACATCGCGGGACTGCTCCGCACCTCCGCCGTCGGCCGGACCACCTGCACGTGGCCCGCCCACACCGCACCCGGGTGGAGCACCTTCGTGACGGCGGGTCAGCCCGGCAAGCACGGCATCTACCAGTTCTACGACACCCAGGAGCCGGACTACCGGGCCCGGGTGACCCAGGCCGGCGACCTCGGCCGCTCCTCCGCCTGGGACTGGCTGGCCGCCCAGGAGTACACCCTCGGGCTGATCAACATCCCGATGTCGCACCCGCCCGCCGACCTGCCCGGCTACCAGATCACCTGGCCGCTCGAACGGACCCTGCGGCACTGCCGTCCGGACTCCCTGCTGCGTGAACTCGCCGCCGCCAAAGCCCACTTCCAGTCCGACCTGGCCACCATGTTCCGGGGCGACCTCGGCTACCTGGAGCAGGCGGAGCGCAACGTCGAGGCCCGGGTGCGGTCGGTGCGGCACCTGATGACCACGCGGCCCACCGACGTGGTGATGGTCGTCCTGACCGAGGCCGACCGGGTCGGCCACCACTACTGGCACTACGAGGACACCACCCATCCCCGGCACGAGCCGGCCCCGTCCGGCACCGGCTGGGAGCTCGCCAACACCCGCATCCACCGCGCCCTGGACACCGCCGTCGGCGAGCTGCTCGACCTGGTCGACGAGGACACCGTGGTGACACTGGTCTCCGACCACGGCCTCGGCCAGGGCCGGTACGGGCTCGCCGTGCACCGGATCCTCGAAGACGCGGGCCTGCTCGCCACCGAGCCGGGCGACGCGCCCGCCGACGGCTCCGCGAGCTGGTTCGCCGCCGGCGGCCGGCGGATCGACTTCGCCCGCACCGCCGTCTACATGCCCGTCCCCGGCAGCTACGGCCTCAACCTCAACCTGCGGGCGCGGCAGGCCCGGGGCACCGTCGCACCCCGCGACCGGGACCGGGTGACCGCCGAGGTCGTCGAGCTGTTCGAGGACCTCAAGGGCCCCACCGGGGACCGGGTCTTCCGCGGCGTCCTGCCCAGTGCCGAGGCCTACCCGGGCCCGCTGCGCGGACGCGCCCCCGACCTGCTCCTGCTGCCCGCCGACGAATCCGTCCTGCCCGTCACCGACCTCACCGGCGAGCTCTGGCAGCCCAGCGCCCAGACCGGCCTCCACCGGCACCAGGGCATCTGGGCGCACCGCTCGCCGCGCACCCGCCCCGGCCGGCTGGACCGCAGCGTCCCGCTCGCCGACACCCTGCCCACGCTGCTCGCCGACCTGGGCGCCGCCTGGCCCGACGACGTCGACGGCCGCGCCCGCACCGAGATCTTCACCGAGGGCGTGCCCGTCCCCGGGCCCGACCCCCGGGTGGCGGCCCGCAGCGCCACGGCACCGCCCTCCGAAGCGGCCGACCGTGCCGCCGAGGAGGAGGACGACTACACCAGCAGCCGGCTCCGCGAGATGGGTTACCTCTGAGCGACCGGCCACACCCACGGAGGAATGAGCGTCATGCAGGACACGCAGGACACACAGGACACCAAGGCCCGGCTGCGCAAGGTGCTCGTCGACTCGCTGGAGCTGTCCCTCTCCCCCGCGGACATCCCGGACCGCGGACTCGTGGAGGCGCTGGGACTCGACTCCATCAACACCATCGAGTTCCTCATCTGGGTGGAGAGCGAGTTCGGCGTCGAGATCGCCGACGAGGACCTGTCGATCAAGCTCATCGACGACCTCGACCTGCTCGCCGAGTACGTCGACAACCGGCTCCGGGGCGACCGGACCGCCGCCGGCACCAGCGCCTGACCGGGAGCATCCGATGCGACAGCCCATCGACATCGACCTCAGCCCCGCACCCCCGCGGAAGAAGCCCGGCGAGTTCGCCATCGCCCTCGACCCGCGCATCACCGACCCCGGACGCTTCAAGGTCAGCTTCCTGATCCTGCTCGACGGCGACCTCGTGATGTCCCCCGAGCACCTCGGGGTCGCCTACATGACCAGCGTCCTGCGGAGCGTCGGCTTCACCGCCGAGATCCGCGAGGTCGACCACGACGAGGACGCGCACGCCGCCACCGTCGAGCACCTGCGCGCGTACCGGCCCGACCTCGTCTGCTTCACCCTCATGAGCCTCAACCTCACCAGCTGCGTCAGCCTCTGCCGGCAGCTCAAGGAGGCCCTGCCCGACACCCCGATCGCCTGCGGCGGCCCGGCCGGCACGTTCGCCGGGCTCGACGTGCTGCGCAACAACCCCTACACGGACCTCGTCGCCGTCGGCGAGGGCGAGCCCACCATCCTCGACCTGGTCCAGCGCCTGTACCTCGACGAGGCGCTCACCGACTGCCCCGGCATCTGCTACCGGGACGCCGACGGCGCCCTGCGCCAGAACCCCGCCCGGCCGCTCATCCACGACCTGGAGGTGCTGCCCTTCCCGGCCCGCGACCAGCTCAGCCAGCACGGCGACAAGCTGGAGTACGTCCGGGTCAGCACCAGCCGCGGCTGCGTCGCCAACTGCGCCTTCTGCTCGGCCCCGCACCTGAAGAACCGCGTGCAGGCCGGCAAGGCCTGGCGCGGGCGCGGCCCGGAGCAGATCGTCGAGGAGGTGGCGCAGATCGTCGAGCGCCACCAGTTCCGCACGTTCGACTTCGTCGACTCGACCTTCGAGGACCCGGACGGCGGGCGGGTCGGCAAGAAGCGGGCCGCCGCCATCGCCCAGGGCATGCTCGACCGGGGCCTCGACATCTACTACAACGTCTGCATGCGGGCCGAGAACTGGAGCGACACCCCCGAGGACCACGCCCTGCTCGACCTGCTCACCGCCTCCGGGCTGGAGAAGGTCAACGTCGGCATCGAGGCCGGGACCGCCGAGGAGCTGCTGCTCTGGGAGAAGCGGGCCACCGTCGAGGACAACGTCACCATCATCCGGATGCTGCGCGAACACGGCATCTACCTGGCGATGGGCTTCATCCCCTTCCACCCCTACGCCACCCTCGACACCCTGATCGCCAACGCCCGTTTCCTGCGCGACAACTCCGGCCACAACCTGCGCCGGATGACCGAGCGGCTGGAGATCTACCCGGGCACCGCGATCGTCCGCCGGATCGAGGGCGAGGGCCTGCTCTGGGACAGCTACCAGAAGAACCTCGACCCGTACGGCTACGACTTCGCCGACGAGCGGGTCGGCCTGCTGGCCAAGCACTTCGCCAGGCTCTACAACAACGACGACTACCACCAGCGCGGGGTCATCACCGACCAGTCCGCGGTCTTCGAGTTCGAGACCTACAACGTGGTGATGCAGACCTTCATCTCCCGGCTGCACCGGCGCTTCGGCGGACTGCCCGGCGTCGACGAGGTGATGGAGAACTTCAAGGCCACGGTGCACGAGATCCGCCAGGAGATGGGCCAGTTCAACTACGGCTTCTTCATGTCCAACCTGGAGGCCGTGATGAACGACTCCCTCGACCGGGACAAGCAGGAGGTCCAGGTCGTGGACGTCGAGGAGTACTTCCGCGACCGGCTCGACCGGCTCCGCTCCGAACAGCTGCGGGTCGGCAAGCGGCTCACCCGGCTGGGCGCCCGCGTCATGGAGATCAGTTCCACCCTGCCCAGCTTCGGGCCCGGCGGGCTGCCGCGCAGCTACAGCGGCGAGGGCAGCGGTGCCACCTGGTGAGCCCGCCGCGGCCGGCCGGATCGCGGTGTGCAGCCTCAGCAGCCGGGAGCTCCTCGAACCGCTCTCCGGGCTGCCGGACGTGGCCATCGTCGGGACGCTGATGACCGCCAACCTCGGGATCGAGCAGCTGGTGCGCACCATCGCGCACCGGCCCTCGATCCGCGGCCTGGTCGTCTGCGGACGGGACTCACCGCGCTTCCTGGCCGGGCAGAGCCTCGTCGCGCTCTTCCGCGAGGGGGTCGACGCCGAGCAGCGCCTGATCCGCGGGGCGGCGGGCTACCTGCCGGTGCTGCGCGGCGTCGCGCTGCGCGAGGTCGCGCAGGTGCGCGCCCAGATCGAGCTGGTGGACGCCCGGGGCGAGTGCGACCCGGCGGTGCTGCGCCGGGTGATCGCCGACCTGTCGGCGCGCACCGCCTCCGCGCCCGCCCCCGCCGTCCCGGACGCGGACGACGACACGGCGGGCCCCGGGGAGGGCGCCGACGGCGGCCCCGCGAGCACCCGGCCGGCCTTCCGGCGGCTGCGGCCCGGC
Source organism: Kitasatospora sp. NPDC002965 (assembly GCF_040611255.1). Classification (NCBI taxonomy): domain Bacteria; kingdom Bacillati; phylum Actinomycetota; class Actinomycetes; order Kitasatosporales; family Streptomycetaceae; genus Kitasatospora; species Kitasatospora sp. NPDC002965. Next base: position 16,044 of record NZ_JBEXNT010000089.1, read on the forward strand.
GGCCGGCGGGTGGGCATCAGCCGGGCGCTGGACGGATTCGTGGTGATCGGCCTCGACCTGCTCGCCCGGCGGATCGTCCTGCGGCACTACGACAACGACCTGACCCCCCGGCACGAGATGACCGGCGTCCGCGCCGAGTCGATGCTGCTGGGGCTGCTGAGCGCCGGAGTGGTCGCCGAACCGGCCCACGCCGGCTACCTCGGCGGCGAGCTGGCCAAGGCCGAGACCGCCCTGCGGCTCGGCCTGCCCTACGTCCAGGACCTTCCGCTGCGTGCCCCGGGCCGGCCCGCGGGCGCGCGGCGAGCGGGTCCCGACCGAGAGGACACCCCGACCATGGGTGAAGCTACGTCGAGTCCGTACAGCCTCGCGGAGTTCCTCTCCGCCCTGGTGGCCGGACTCGGGGTGGAGGGGGTCGAGCTGGATCCGGAGGTCCCGCTGGGCATCCAGCTGCTGGTGGACTCCGCCCGCATGATCGAGCTGGCCATCCTGCTGGAGGAGGAGCTGGGGCTGGACCTGCCGGCCGACGTCGACCTGCGGCGCGCCAGCCCGCTGGAGCTGTACGGCGCCCTCACCGGCTGACCGCACCACGCGCCACGCACCACACGCCACGTGCCACGTGCCACACGCCACCGGAAGGGCCCGGCCGGATCCCTCCGGCCGGGCCTCCGCGCACCACCGCCGGGCGCGCACCGCGCACCGGAGCGGCCCGGCCCGCCCTGCGGGGACCGGGCCGCCACCGGTCAGGCGGGCCAGATGTGCAGTTCCTCCTTGACCGTCCGGGCCGTCTCGGCGGCGGCGGCCGGGTCGGACCAGCCCGCCGGACCCAGCAGCCGGACGGTGAAGGCCTCCGGCGCGAGACGGCGCCAGGCCGCCACCGCACCGTCCGCGGCCCCGCCGGTGCCGGTACCGGCGGGGCCGCTGCCGTCACCGTCGCGGGCGAGCACCACCACCGGGCAGGGCAACGGACCGTCGGCCTCGGCACCGGCCTCCAGCGGCGGCGCCGCCGCGTCCGGCGACGGGCAGAGCAGCAGTCCGGCCGGCGGCCGGCCCGCGGCCCCGGCGGCCCGAACCGCCCGGACGGCGTCCGCCAGCACGGCCGCGCCGCCCGGCCCCGCACCCGCCACCGCGAGCAGCGCCCAGGGCAGCAGCGGCCACCGACCGGCGCCGACCGACCAGGGCTCCGCGCCGTCGAGCGGTCCGGCGAGCGGCTCCACCGCCAGCTCCGGCCCCATCGCGGCCGGCAGCACCCCGCCGGCCGCACCCGCCGGGTCCGCCAGCACCAGCCGCAGCACCGGCCGCGCCGCCGGGGCCTGGAGGAACCGGCCCGGGTCGGGCGGGGCGCCGCCCGGTCCGGCGCTCACTCCAGACCGTCCGCGAGGCCGAGCGAGAAGTAGTTCTCGAAACCGAGCAACCGCCGCATGGCGGGTGTGCTGCGCTCGGCGACCTCCGGCCTGAGCCCGGAGAAGAAGTTCTGCTGCTGCCGGACGTAGCCCCGGCAGTAGTAGTTGAGGATGCCGTGCCGGGGCCGGTCGGTCGTGTTGGCCCCGGTCTGGTGCCAGAGCCGGCCGTCGAAGATCATCACGCTGCCGGCCGGCGCGCAGACCGGCACCGTCTCGACGTCGCCCTCGCCGCGCGCGTAGTCCGGCTGCCGGCCGAGCCGGTGGGTGCCGGGGACGAGACGGGTCGCGCCGTTGGACTCCGTGAAGTCGTCCAGCATCCACATGCTGTTGGCGACCAGGGCGTACGGCGGCCAGGGCGGTCGCGCGAAGGTCTGGTCCGCGTGCACGTTCATCGCGACCCCGCCGGGGCCGGCGATGTTCGCGTGCGTGCTGGACAGCAGGAAGTTGAAGCCCAGCACCTCCTCCATGAGTTCCAGCACCAGCGGGTCGCAGACGCTGCGCTCGAACTCCTCGCCCTTGTTGAGGAGGCTGAAGACACGCTGGTTGCCGCCGTCGTACAGAAAGGCGGTGCCGTCCTTGCGCTCCTCCTCCGCGACCTCCAGCAGGCGGTCCCGGAGTCGTTCGAACTCGGCGGACGGAAGCGGGGACTCCAGGAGGCAGTAGCCGAATTCCCGAAGATCCTCCACGGCCTCGGTCCTATTTCCCGTCAGGGTCGCGTTCATGGTCTCGATTTCACCTCGGAACACATCGGAACACTTCGGAACACTTTCGTACGGGCGCGTCTGCGGTCTTTCAGGAGCCGTCTTTCGGGAGCGCTCTTTCAGGAAAGGACGGCGTCGGCCAGCCGGTCGACCTGGGAAAGGCGGGCCGCCGTGGGGTGGAAGACGATCTCGTCGAATCCGGCGGCGGCCAGTTCGGCGATCTGCTCGCGGATCCGGCCGGGCGAGCGCGGGGTCTTCTCGACGAAGGACTCCGCCTCGTTCCCGAGCACCCCGAAGTAGTCCCGGACGAATCCGGCCGCCTCCTCGGCGACGTCCGCGCCGAGCCAGTACCGGGACAGCGCCACCAGCCTCGGCCGCCCCTCCCGGCCCACCGCCGCCCATTCCTCCTCCACCTGCCGGACGGTCGGGGCGACGAGCTCCGGCTCCAGCCCGGGCGCCGTCCAGCCGTCCGCCCAACGGGCCGCCCGCCGGACGGCGTTCGCGCTCAGCCCGCCCACCAGGACGGGCGGCACCGGCCCGGGCAGGATCCCGGCGCCCTCCTTGCCGCGCAGCCGGGCGAGTTCGGCGAGCTGCCCGTCGAAGACCTGCGCGCGGCGGCCGAAGTCCCGGTCCGCCGCCTCGAAGTCGTCGGCCCGCACTCCCGGCCCGAGGCCGAGGACGAGCCGCCCCTCCGCGAGCGAGGCGACCGTCGCCGCCTCCTTGGCGAGCACCTCGGCCGTGGTCAGCGGGGCGACCAGGATGTTGGTGGACAGCCCGATCCGCGAGGTGACGGCCGCCGCCGCGGCGAGCACCGGCAGCGGCTCGTGCCCGGGGTAGCGGAGCCGGTGGGTCGCGGAGACGGTCGAGAAACCGCGCTCCTCGGCCCGGACGGCCCACTCCGTCTGGAGCCGCCCGGAGGCGCCGGGGATGGTGTTGGGGAACGCGATGCCGATCTTCATCGGGGCTCCACGGGAGGCCGGAGGGCGGGGCGCTCAGAGCCCCAGGAGGTGGTACGGGGTGGGTGCGGGCCCGGACGGGTCCGCCGGGCCGGTGCCGTCGGTGATGCTCTGCCGGCGGCGGTAGCCGTCGAGTTCGTTGGTCAGCCGCTCCCAGACGAGGTCACCGGTCACCTCGGGCCCGGACGGCAGGTCGAGGTCGACCAGCCGGTAGTCGTTGATCCAGACCTGTTCGGCGTGCAGCGACTCGGCGACCGCACGGGCCCGGTCCCGGTCGCCCGACCAGACCCCGGCGCTCAGCCCGTACCGCGACCCGTTGGCGATCCGCACCGCGTCGGCGTCGTCGGCCGCCCGGATCACCGAGAGCACGGGCCCGAAGACCTCCTCCTGGGCCACGGTGGCACCCGGTTCGACGCCGGTCAGCACGGTGGGCGGGAAGTACGCCTGCGGGTCCAGCCCCTCGGCCGGCTCGCCGGGGCCGGGCACCCTGCCCCCGCACAGCAGTCGGGCGCCCTCGGCGACCCCGAGTTCGGTGAACCGCAGGGCGGTGCGGACCTGGTTGCGCGAGACCAGCGGACCGAGGTCGGTCGCCACGTCCAGCGGATCGCCGAGCCGCAGGGCGAGCGCCTTCTCCCGGACCCGCTCGACGAACTCGTCGTGCACGGCCGCGTGCACCACGGCGCGCGAACCGGCCATGCAGACCTGGCCGTTGTGCAGGAAGGCGCCCCAGACGACGCCGTCGGCCGCCCGGTCGAGGTCGGCGTCCGCGAGCACCACGTTCGGCGACTTGCCGCCGAGGTCCAGCCGGACGGCCGCACCGGCCCCGCGCCGGACACTCTCGCCGACCGCGTCCGAGCCGGTGAAGGACAGCAGGTCGACGCCGGGCGCGCGGACCAGGCTCTCCCCGGTGGTGCCTCCGGGCCCGGTGACCACGTTGACCACCCCGGGCGGCAGCCCGCACTCGTGCAGCAGCCGGACCAGCCCGAGGGTGGTCAGCGAGGTGAAGGACGCCGGTTTGACGACGCAGGTGTTGCCCGCCGCGATCGCCGGGGCGATCCGCCAGGCGGCGAGCAGCAGCGGCAGGTTCCACGGCACGACGACCGCGACCACCCCGAGCGGGTGCCAGCGCAGGTGACGCGCGGCAGGGCCTCCCGGCACCGCCGGTCCGCGGTGCAGCCGTTCGGGCAGTTGCTCCGCCCACCAGGCGCTCCAGCGGAACGCCGCGACCGCGCCGGGCACGTCGGCGCCGAGCGCCTTGCGCAGGGTGGTGCCGTTGTCGCGGACCTCCAGTTCGGCGAACCGGGCGGTCTCGGCGGTGAGCCGGTCGGCGAACCGCCGCAGCACGGCGGCCCGTTCCTCCGGCGCGGTACGCGGCCAGGGCCCGTGGTCGAAGGCCCGGCGGGCCGCGGCCACGGCCTCGGTCACGTCCTCGGGTCCGCAGCGCGGCACGTCGGCCAGGTGCCGCCGGGTGGCCGGTTCGAACGACCGGAAGGTCGCCCCGTCCCGGGCCGGGGCGGGCCGGCCGTCGACGTACCGGGGGAAGTGCTCTCCCATCCGTCCTCCTCTCTGCGACTGGGGCGGGTCCGGCGGACCGCCCGGGTCCGCGGCGCCCGGCGGGCGGGCGACGCGGTCAGGCCGCGGCGCCCAGCCGGACCGGCAGCGCCGCGACGCCGAGCGGCAGCAGGTCGGAGGTGTGCCGCACGTCCTCGGCGGCCACGGCGAGCGCGACCTGCGGATAGGTGGCGACCAACCGGCCCAGACCGACGGTCAGTTGGACCACCGCGAGGTCCAGCGCAGGGCAGCGGTGCGGGCCCGCGCCGAAGGCGGCGACGGACACCGGGGTGCGGTCGAGCTCCAGGGTGTCGGGCCGGTCGACGATCCGGGGGTCGCGGCAGGCCGCCGAGATCAGCGGCAGCACCGCGGCCCCGGCCGGGACGCGGACTCCGGAGAGTTCGACGTCCCGGGTGGCCACCCGCAGCAGCCCGTCGTTGCTCGACGGGTAGTAGCGCAGCAGTTCGGCGACCGCGCCGGGGACCAGGTCGGGCTTGGCCGCCAGCCGCTCCCGGCGGTCGGGCTCGGCCAGCACCGCGTAGAGGTGCCGGGCCAGCAGGTCCCGGACGCCGATGAAGCCGGAGATCACCAGGCCGTGCAGCAGGGTGGTGCGGTCCCCGTCGGTGAGGTGCTGCCCGCCCGAGGCCGGTTCGTCCAGCCCGAGCAGGACGGTCGCGACGTCGTCGGCGGGCCGCGCGCGGCGTTCGGCGAGCAGACCGGCGAAGGCCTCCTGGAGGCGGTCACGGACGGCCGCGGTGCCGGGGCCGTCCGACCCGCCGGACAGCAGCAGGGTCTCGATGTCGCCGGTGATCGCGGACCACCGGTCGCCGTCGAAGCCGAGCAGCTCGCAGATGATCCGGCCGGCGTACGGCGCCGTGTACGCGGCGACCAGGTCGACCGGCCCGGGCGCGCCGGCGAGATCGGCCAGCAACTCGTCGGCGACGGCCTCGATGCGCGGGCGCCAGCGGGCCACCCGCTCGGGGGCGAACCCGGCCACCACCGGTGCGCGCAGCCCGGTGTGCCGGGGTGCGTCGAGGTCGACGATGCCGGTGCCCTGGCCGCGGCCGAAGCCGCTGCCGGGCAGCACGGCGGCCCGGTACCGGCTGAACGCCGGGTCGGCCAGCACGGTCCGCACGTCGGCGTCCCGGGTGACCAGCCAGATCTCGGCGCCGTCGGCGAGCCGCACCCGGGAGACCGGGTCCTCGGCGAGCAGCCGTGCGTACCGGGGCGGCACGGTGCCGCCGGGCCCGGCCGGGTACGGGAAGGTGTCGGTGCCGGTGCCGGTGCCGGTGCCGAGTGTGTCGTCGGCGCTCACCGGGCCGCCTCCCGCGGGTAGCGCGGGGCCCGGAACACGGTCGGTGCGGTCGGCTCCCACGGGAAGTCCTGGGCGAGCACCTGGTTGTCCAGCTGGTGCTCCACCACGATGGTGCCGGCCCCGTAGTCCTCGGCGATCTGCTCGACGTCCTCGGCGGTGACCAGCCCGCTCGGATCGCCGAGACGCTCGGCCACGCCCCGGGCGGGGGCCAGCAGTTCGAGGGCGAAGCCGCGGGCCACGTGCTGGCGGTGGGTGTGCGCGGCGGCGATCAGGAACTCCGGTCCGTTCTCGAACAGGAAGTGGCAGAGGGCGCGGGCCTCCAGGAAGCGCCGCGGCCGCTCGGTGTAGGACCGGCTGGACACCAGGGCGGGGCCCCCGGCGCCGGTGCGCGTCCCGTAGGCGACCAGGCCGCGGTCGACGTAGGGGACCGGCTCGGTGTGGTGGGTGAGCAGGGTGTCCGTCTCGAACCGCTCGGTGGGTGCCACCCCGGCCCAGGCGCGGACCCGGCGGGCCAGTTCGTAGCCCAGGTGCCAGGCGTTGTCGAGCCGGCCCGGCGCGTGGAAGGCCGTCCGGACGTCCGCGCACAGCTCGCGCAGCTCGGTGACGGCCGGGTCGGCCTGGCCGCCCTGGCCGGCGACCTCCCGGGCCCGCCCGACCCACCGGAGCTGGTCCGCGATCCGGCCCGGGGCGACCCCGTTGAGGAAGTCGAAGGACAGCGGATCGGGCAGCTCCCGGACGACCCGGACGATCTCCGCCGCGTACGGTCCGGCCTCGGTGTAGGGATCCAGGCCGAGCCGCGCCGCGGCCCGGCAGAACGCCGCCTCGGCCTCGTCGGTGTCGGCGAGCGCGGCCCACTCGCGCTGCAGCGGGGTGCCGGTGATGCCCCAGTCGGCGAGCCGGGCGACGACGGCGTCGACGAAGCCGCGGAACGTCTCGGCGAGGGCCTCGGAGCCGACCACGAGGTTGCCGCGCGCCACGTGGCGCGGACCGGGCCGGGGCGTCGGACCTCCGTCGGGGATCCAGACGATCCGGGTCTGCCGGCCCTCGGGCACGAACAGCACGTCCGGCCAGTGGAAGCCGCCGCCGGCCGCACGCAGGACGTGCCGCCGCGAGCGGACCCACCAGGCGCCGCGCTGGTCGCCGACGCCGTTGCGGTAGCAGAAGCGCAGCTGGGAGATCTGGGTGCCGGGCCGGGCGTCCGCCAGCAGCGACCACCAGTTGAAGGCGATCCACTCGGCGAGCGGGTAGAGCGAGCCGGTGGTGTGGGGGCGGACGGTGCCGGCGGCCCCGTCCTCGACGGTGGTCAGCGGCGTCTCCGAGCCGACCGTCATCTCCAGGTCGGCCCAGGTCGCGGTGAACTCGTCGGCGGGAACGGTCGACGGCTCGTGCCACTTCCAGGCGAGCGTGACGTCGGGGAGCGTGCTCATCCGAGGCCCTCCGGCCATTCGCTGGGGTGCAGGGGGTACCCGGTGTACTGACCGGTCAGGCGGCCGGTCAGCCGGAACTCGTGGACGTCGTCGCCGTCCCGGTGCCAGGTGTACGCGGGGAAGCCGTCGTGCCACGGCCCTCCGAGCAGGCCCTCGGCGAGGGCGGCGCGCAGCAGCTCGACCGGGGTGCGGTCGGCGGCGCCCGTCCAGTGGGGCACGTCCGGTGAGGGCGGGTCCCACGGGGTGAACGAGGCCTTCGGGGCGAGGGCGGCACGGTCCGTTCCCCCGGGTGGCCCGGACACCGTCCGGCGCCTCGGGCGCCCGCGTTCAGGTACGCGTATGTCGGACATGAACAGTGGACCTCCGCTGCAGATCGGGGCGGAACGTGGGCGTCGGGCACGAGCCGGGCGGAGCCCGCACTCGGGGTCGGGCGGAGCCTGGTCTCAGGGGACGGCCGGGCCGAGCGGGCGGCCGCGCCACCCCTCGGGGACCGGTCGCCCGTGCAGCCGGGCCAGGGTGGCCGGCACGTCGATCGGGGCGGCCACCGTGTCGTCGGTGTACCGGGACGCGAAACCGGGGCCGAGGCCGGCCCAGTAGGACTCCCGCCGGTGCCAGCCGCTCTGCCACGTCCGGTGGACGTGCGCGGCCCACTGCGGATCGCCCATCGGCAGGTAGCGCCAGTCGGCGGGCTCCATGAGGAGGTCGGGCGCGCCGGCCGTCGCCGCGCCGGGGTAGACCTCCTCGCGGGTGAGCACCTCGGCGAGGAACTCCCGTCCGGTGCGGGGGTTGACGGTCTCCAGGAGCGCGGTGCGCACCTCGGCGCGGACCCGCTCGTACTCGTGCTCCGCGATCCGGCCGGCCTTGTAGCGGTCCCGCACGTTGACGTTGATGCCGTGGGTGCCCTGGACGGCCTCGAACGCGGTGGTGTTCGCCCAGTCGATCCGGCCGTCCGGAGTCCTGGCGAGCAGACCGGCGCGCTCCAGGTCGTCGTTGACGGAGCAGTAGGTGCGCAGCGGGCCGAAGCCGATCTCGGAGAAGGCCAGCACGTCGACCCGGTCCCCGGCCGCCGCCAGGGCGTCCTGGACGACCTGGTCGCAGGTGCGGTACGCGGCGAACACCGCGCTCTCCTGCTCACGGTCGGGACCGTGCTCCAGCTCCTGCCAGTAGATGTGCGAAGTCCGGTCGATACTGGTGAGGTTGACGATCACCACGTCGTGCTCCGGCAGCAGCGCGAGGGCGGCCCTCCCCCGCTGGCGATCGGCCTCCAGCAGTCGGGGCAGCAGTTGCTCGCGCGGCTGGCCGGTCCAGAAGATGGAGACGTCGTGCACCGGCCGGATGCCCTCCTTGGCGAGCCGGCGCTGGAGGTCGCGCGGGTGGCAGGCGTGCAGGGTCGCCTGCATGGGGTAGCTGATCAGCGACCCGTCCATCGGCTCGATCGGGTGGGTCCCGAACAGCCCGATCGAGGCGAAGCGCAGGCCGGCGAAGCCCTCGTGCTGCCAGAGCAGCGGGTGCCGGCGGTCACCGGAGCCGAGCACCTGGGGCGAGTACTCCGGGTCGTGGCAGGTCCAGTAGGAGAAGTAGCCGTGGTCGGCGGCGCGTTGGCCGGTGAGCACGCTCACCAGGCCGGGCGGTTCGTAGGGCGTGCCCTCCGCCGCGAGCGGACCGCTCGCCCCTTCGGAGCGGAGCCGGGCGAATCCCGGCAGGAGGCCCTGGGCACACCAGCGGTCGAGCAGGGCGGGGGCGGCGCCCTCGGTGATGATGACGATGGTGCGTTGCTGCTCAGTCACCCAGTACTCCCTCGTCCAGCCGTACAGGGGATCGGGTTGCCGGATGGGGGCACCGGCGGGGTTCGAGCTCGGGGCGTCACGGGCGTCGGGGCACCACGGACAGGCGGGCCACCCGAAGGAGACACGGACGGCGGCCGGCGGCCGACAGCCACCGCATCACGGTAACGGCTCCGCTGCTTGTCGTGTCCCGCTCGGATTGACGTTGGCCGAAAAGGCGCCCGCCGGCGGGGCCGCCGGGTGGTAAGGCGGCGTCCGGAACGATCGACACCGTTCCGCTTGGGGTTCGCGTCCGCGCCGCTCCCGCTCCGTACCCGAAGATCCCTTGTGTCCACTGGACGCACCGGGGACGTACGGGCGCGAAAGGCGATTTGAGCCAACTCGGGGCACGGACCGGCACCCGTTCTTGACAGTCTGTGACGCCGCCTGACTAGAGTGCCGATGTCGCCCCGATTCCCGGGTGCCTGTGCTCCGCCGACACCAGGACGGCTTCCGGCCGTCCTCCCCTCCGGCGCGCGTTCCTCCAGCCCTTCTGCGGTGTGCGTTCCCCCAAGCCCCCTCCGGTGTGCGCCTCTTCCTCCGCCCGCCCGGCCGCTCCGGCCCGCGGCGGGGAGCCCCGTACGCGTCGACCGGTGCCCTCGCGTTGGAAAGGACCTCCTATGACCGTGTTGGGCCTCGGTGGCTCCGGGCACGACTGGTCGTCGTGCGCGACCGACGGCAGCCGCCTCGTCGCCGTCGACGAGGAACGGCTGGTGCGCAGCAAGTACGGCCTGGGCACCGACCTGTTGGCGGGCGCCAGCCGGCAGGCCGTCCTGGCACAGCTCGGCACCGGCGCGGCGGAGGTGGAGCACGTCGTCGCCTGCGAGCTGGTGCCGCGCCCGTTCTACCACTCGTTCCGCAACCGCGTTCAGGTGATCAACCACCATCTGGCGCACGCCTACAGCGCGTTCGCGGCCTCCGGGCTGGACCGCGCCGCCGTGCTCGTCTGCGACAACTCCGGCAGCCTGGTGGCCGGTGACCGGACCGGGCCCGGCGGCCGCGAGGCGGAGACCGTCAGCTCGTACACCGCGGACCGGAACGGCATCCGCCTGCTCGACCGGGTCAGCGGCGCGCACGTCGTGGACGCCGCCTCCGAGAGCGCCTACTACCAGCCCGGCGAGACCGACAACTCGCTCGGCCACTTCTACCGCAGCGCCAGCATCGCGATCGGGCTCGCGTACACCGGGCCGAAGACCCGCTTCCCGGTCAGCGAGGACGGCAAGACCATGGGCCTCGCCCCGTACGGGGACGAGCGGTTCGTCGACGAGCTCGCCGAGCTGGTCGCCCTGCTGCCCGGCGGCGGGGTCAGCATCTCCGCGAGCAAGGTCTCGCACGTCCTCGAACGCCTCGCCCGGGACGCCGACTTCGACGTCCGCGCGGCGATCGCCCGGGCCGCCCAGGAGGTGCTGGAGCGCGCCCTGGTGCACTGCGCCGCCGCCCTGCACGCGCGCACCGGGCTGACCGACCTCTGCGTGGCCGGCGGGGTCGGCCTGAACAGCGTCGCCAACGGCCGGATCCTCCGGGAGACCGGCTTCGAGCGGATCTTCGTGGTGCCCGCCGCCGGCGACAACGGCATCAGCCTCGGCTGCGCCTACTACGGACTGCACCGGCTGGCGGGCGTACCGATGGACGAGCTGCCCGCGCTCACCGACGCCTACCTCGGGCCCGAGTACCCGCAGGCGCGGGTGGACGCGGCCGTCGCCGCCTCCGGGCTGCCGTCCCGGCGGCCCGACGACCTGCCCGGGGAGGTGGCCGCGCTGCTGGCCGACGGGCGGATCGTCGGCTGGTGGGACGGCCGCAGCGAGTTCGGGCCGCGGGCGCTCGGGCACCGCAGCATCCTCGCGGCGCCGTACCCGGCGTCGGTGCGGGACCACCTCAACGAGCAGGTCAAGTTCCGCGAGTGGTTCCGTCCGTACGCGCCGATCGTCCGCGCCGAGCGCAGCGACGAGTTCTTCGACCTCGGCCAGCCCTCGCCGTACATGCTGATCGTCACCCGGGTGACCAGGCCGGACGTCATCCCGGCCGCCGCGCACGTCGACGGCACGGCCCGGCACCAGACGCTGTTCGAGCACCAGAACCCCACCGTCTACGCGCTGTTGGGCGAGTTCGAGCGGCTGACCGGCTGCCCGGTGCTGCTCAACACCTCGTTCAACACGGCCGGGGAGCCCATCGTCGAGACCCCGGAGGAGGCGGTCGCCGCCTTCGTCTCGATGAACCTCGACCACCTCGTCGTCGGCGGCCACCTGGTCAGCAAGTCCTGAGCGGGGACGGCCGGCACGACGGGAGCCGCGCGGACGGCGGAGTCGGCGGAGAGAGCGGACAAGGAGAAGCTGCGCCCATGACCGTACTGGTCGTCGGAGGAGGACCGACGGGCCTGGCGACGGCGCTGTTCCTGGCCCGCGCCGGCGTCGCGGTCCGGCTGCTGGAACGCCGGGCCGCCACCTCGCCGCTGCCCCGCGCCACCCATGTCACCCGCCGCACCATGGAGCTGCTGCGCGAGGCCGGCCTGGAGCCGGCGGTCGCGGCGGTCGGCTTCGAGGTGGTGCCCGGCGACGATCCGCGGGCCCGCACCGAGCCGGACCGGGTGCTCCCCCGCACGGTGATCGGCATCCCCTCGCTCGCCCGGCTGGACGACGCCGAGGTCCTGGAGACCGGCGAGGAGGAGCTCGCCGTCCCCGGACCGTGCCCGCCGTTCTGGTGCGGTCAGGACCGCATGGAGCCGCTGCTCCGCGAGGGCGCCGTCCGGGCCGGGGCGGACGTCCGGTTCGGCCACGAGCTGGTCGGGCTGGACGTCGGGGAGGACGGCGTGCTCGCCCGGGTCCGGCGCCCGGACGGCGGCCTCGAACGGCTCTCCGCCCGCTACCTGGTCGCCGCCGACGGCGCGCACGGCTGGATCCCCGAGCACGTCGGCGTCGTCCGGACCGGCCTCGGTACGGTGGCCCGCCGCACCAGCATCCTGTTCCGGGCCGACCTGGCCGGGCTGATCGGGCACCGCCGCTTCTTCATGAGCATGATCGACAACCCCGGTTTCTCCGGCGCGCTGATGCAGCTCAACGACGCGCACGGCTGGGCGGCGGCCGTGGAGGCCACCGCCCTCGGCCCCGGCCCCGGCCCCGGCCCCGGTCCCGGCGCCCCGAACCTCCCGGACGCTCCGCAGGCCGCGCCCGCGCCCGCGCCCGAACGGTGCCTGGAACTGCTGCGGGCCGCGATCGGCGTGCCCGGCATCCGGATCGACCTGGCCGCCACCTTCCACTGGCAGGCCCGGCACCGGATGGCCGACCGGTACCGGCAGGGCCCCGTCCTGCTGGTCGGGGACGCCGCCCACCTGCACCCGCCGGCCGGCGGCTACGGATCCAACATGGGCATCCAGGACGCGCACAACCTCGCCTGGAAGCTCGCCGCCGTCCTGCGCGGCTGGGCCGGCCCCGCCCTGCTCGACAGCTACGACGCCGAACGGCGCCCGGTCGGCATCGCCACCGCCCGGCAGACCCTGCTGCTCGACGGCGTCCCCTCCGACCGCCTCGGCGGGACGCTCCCCGCCGACCCGCGCACCATCATCATGGGCTACCGCTACCGCTCGGCCGCCGTCCCCGACGGCCTGTCCGACCCGGCCGACCTCGCGGGCCTCGCCGACCTCCCGGACCTCCCGGACCTCCCGGACCTCCCGGACCCGGCCGGGCCGCCCGCCCGGCCCGCCGACCGCGACCGGCCCGCCGACCCGGCCGCCGACGCCTTCCCCGCCGCGTTCGCCCTGACCGGCGCCCCCGGCACCCGCCTGCCGCACGTCCCCGTCCGACTGCGGCGCGGCGACCGCACCGTCACCGCCTCCACCCTCGACCTCTGCGCACCCACCACCCGGACCGGCCCCGTGCTCACCCTGCTCACCGCCGACGAACGGTGGCGCACCACCGCCGCCGAGGTCGCCCGCGACCTCGGCGTCCCACTGCGCGCGCACGTCCTGCCGGCCGGCGAGTCCCTGCCCCCGGCCCTGTCCTTCACCCGGTCCTGCGGCACCGGCCGCGGCGGCGCCGTGCTGGTCCGCCCCGACGGCTTCGTCGCCTGGCGCTCCGCCACCCACACCGCGCCGTCCGCGGAGCAGCGCCGCCGCCGGCTGACCGCGGCCGTCCGCGCCCTGCTGGCCCTGCCCGCGGACCGGGCCGAAACCCACCGACCCAGGCTACGGAGTGGCCGATGACCCCCCACCGCCCGTACTGCACCTGCTGGCCCGGTGCCACCGTCTGGCTCACCGGGCTGCCGAGTTCCGGCAAGTCGACCATCGCGGCCGAGACCGCCCGGCGTCTCGAACCCGGCTTCCGCCGGGTCGAGATCCTGGACGGCGACCGCAGCCGCACCCTGCTCACCGCCGACCTCGGCTTCAGCCGGGAGGACCGCTTCGCCAACGTCCAGCGGATCGGCCTGGTCGCCGAGGTACTGGCCCGCAACGGGGTCCTCGTCCTCGCCCCGGTGATCGCGCCGTACGCGGACGCCCGGGAGGCCGTCCGGAAGCGCCACGAGCACTCCGCGACCACCTACCTGGAGGTGCACGTCGCCACCCCGGTCGAGGAGTGCGCGCGGCGCGACGTCAAGGGCCTGTACGCGCGGCAGGCGGCCGGCGACCTCACCGGGCTCACCGGCGTCGACGACCCGTACGAGCCACCCGCCCGGCCCGACCTCGTCCTGCCCACCGACCGGCAGAGCGTCGAGGAGTCGGTCACCGCCCTGCTCGGACTGCTCGCCGGACGGGGGCTGCTGTGAACCACCTGACCGAGATCGAGTCGGAGGCCGTGCACATCATCCGCGAGGCGGTCGGCGAGGCCGAGCGCCCGGTGCTGCTGTTCTCCGGCGGCAAGGACTCCGTGGTGATGCTGCACCTGGCCCGGAAGGCCTTCGCCCCCGCGCCGCTGCCCTTCCCGCTGCTGCACGTCGACACCGGCCACAACTTCCCGGAGGTCCTCGCCTACCGGGACCGCGTCGTCGCCGCGTACGGGCTGCGGCTGCACGTCGCCCTCGTCCAGGAGTCCATCGACCGGGGCGAACTGACCGAGCGCCCGGACGGCAGCCGCAACCCGCTGCAGACCCACTGCCTGCGCCGGGCCGTCGAACTCCACCGCTTCGACGCCGTGTTCGGCGGTGCGCGCCGCGACGAGGAGAAGGCCCGGGCCAAGGAACGGGTGTTCAGCCTGAGGGACGAGTTCGGCGGCTGGGACCCGCGCCGCCAGCGCCCCGAACTGTGGCAGCTGTACAACGGCCGGCACGGCCCCGGCGAGCACTTCCGGGTCTTCCCGCTCTCCAACTGGACCGAGCTCGACGTCTGGCAGTACGTCGAACGCGAGCACATCGAGCTGCCCGGCATCTACTTCGCCCACGACCGGGAGGTCTTCCGCCGCGACGGCATGTGGCTCACCGCCGGCGACTGGGGCGGCCCCCGCGCCGACGAGCACGCCGAGAAGCGGACGGTCCGCTACCGCACCGTCGGCGACATGGCCTGCACCGGCGCCGTCGAGTCAAGCGCGATGACGGTGCGCGCGGTCATCACGGAGATCGCCGCGTCCCGGCTGACCGAACGCGGCGCCACCCGCGCCGACGACCGGCTCTCCGACACCGCCATGGAGGACCGCAAGCGCGAGGGGTACTTCTAGCCATGACCGCCGCCACCGGGCAACCCGCCGAGGCCCTCACCACCACCGCGGCCTCGCTGCTGCGCTTCGCCACCGCCGGCTCCGTCGACGACGGCAAGTCCACCCTCGCCGGGCGACTGCTGCACGACTCCCGGTCCGTCCTGTCCGACCAGCTGGCCGCCGTCGAGCACGCCTCGCGCGCCCGCGGCCTGTCCGTACCGGACCTCGCCCTGCTCACCGACGGGCTGCGCGCCGAACGCGAACAGGGCATCACCATCGACGTCGCCTACCGCTACTTCGCCACGCCCAGAAGGCGGTTCGTGCTCGCCGACACCCCCGGACACGTCCAGTACACTCGCAACATGGTGACCGGCGCCTCGACCGCCGAGCTCATGGTGATCCTGACCGACGTCCGGCACGGCGTCGTCGAACAGACCCGGCGGCACACCGCCGTCGCCGCCCTCTTACGGGTGCCGCACCTGCTGCTCGCCGTGAACAAGCTGGACCTGGTCGACTTCCGCGCCGCCCCGTTCACCGCCGTGGTCGACGAATTCACCGCCCTGGCAAGGTCGTTGGGCGTGCCCGAGGTCACCGCGATCCCCATCTCGGCCCGCGACGGCGACAACGTCGTCACCGCCTCCACCCGGATGGACTGGTACGGCGGGCCGACCCTGCTCGACCACCTGGAGACGGTGCCCGCCGCCGGCGAACCGGACGACACGCCGGCCCGCTTCCCCGTGCAGTACGTCATCCGCCCCGGCGCCACCGGACAGCGCGGCTACGCGGGCCGGATCACCGCCGGCACCCTGCGCGTCGGCGACCGCGTCACCGTACTGCCGGCCGGCCTGACCAGCACCGTCACCGCCATCGACGCGCTCGGCACCCCGGTGGACTCCGCCCGCGCCCCGCAGTCCGTCAGCCTGCGGCTCGCCGACGACCTCGACGTGGCGCGCGGCGACCTCATCGCCCCCGTCGACGCCGCGCCGCGCCCGACCCGCACCGTCGAGGCCACCGTCTGCCACCTGCACGACCGGCCCCTGCGCGAGGGCGCCCGGGTCCTCGTCAAACACGCCACCCGGACCGTCCCCGCACTGGTCACCGCCATCCCCGTCCGGCTCGACCCGGACGGCCTGCGCCCCACCCCGGCACACGGCAGCCTCTCCGTCAACGACCTCGGCCGGGTCACGCTGCGCACCGCCGAACCGCTCCCCCTGGACCCGTACGCGCGCTCGCGCCGGAACGGCTCGTTCCTGCTCATCGACCCGGCGGACGGCAGTACGCTCACGGCCGGAATGGTGGGCCAGGCACCCGGCACCGCCGGCGAATCGCACGAAGCGAACGGCCAATCCCGTTGACACGCATGCCCGTTCGACACCGCACCCGCCCCGCGGAACCACCCGGACCGAACCACCCGCGCGGCCCGCACCAGACAGCCGGCCGCGGACCACGGAACGATGGAGAAGAAGGCACCAAGTGAACGAGAAGAACACCGCCACCGACGGCACCCCCTCCAGCGGCGGCACGACCGTCACCCCCGAGGAGACCGCGGCCCTCTCCCTGCGCCTCGCCGGCGACGTCTTCCTGCCCGGGGAACCCGGCTACGCCGAGCACACCGCGGGCTTCGACCGCTCGGTCGTGCACCGGCCCGCCCTCGTCGTCGTCCCGGAGAACGCCGACGACGTCGCCGCCGCCGTCCGCTTCGCCGCCGGGCTCGGGCTCGGCGTCGCCGTCCAGAACACCGGCCACGGAGCCTCGGTGCCCGCGGACGGCGACGCCCTCTACCTCGCCACCGGCCGGATGACGGGCGTGCGGATCGACCCGGAGCAGCGCACCGCACGGCTGGAGGCCGGGGTCCTGTGGGAGGACGTCATCCCGGCCGCCGCCGAACACGGCCTCGCCCCGCTCAACGGTTCGGCCCCGTTCGTGGGCGCCGTCTCCTACACGCTCGGCGGCGGCGTCGGCGTCCTCTCCCGGCAGCACGGCTTCGCCGCCGACCACGTCCACCGGATCGAGGTCGTCACCCCCGACGGCGAGCCCCGGGTGGCCACCGAGGACGAGAACCCCGACCTGTACTGGGCGCTGCGCGGCGGCAAGGGCAACTTCGGTGCGGTGACCGCGATCGAGGTCGGCCTGGTCGAACTGACCCGGGTGTACGGCGGCGGCCTCTGGTTCCCCGCCGAGTCCACCCGCGCGGCCCTGCACCGCTACCGCACGTGGGCGGCCGAGATGCCCGACGAGATGAGCTCCTCCTTCTTCATGCTCGACTGGCCGGACGTCGACGGCGTGCCCGCCGAACTGCGCGGGCGCTTCGCCCTGCACCTGCGGCTCTGCTACCTGGGCACGCCGGAGGAGGGCGAGCGGCTGATCCGGCCGCTGCGCGAGGTCGCCCCCACCCTGCTCGACACGGTCACCGACATGCCGTACACCGAGGTCGGCACCATCCACAACGACCCGCCCACGCCCGGCTCCTACCACATCAACACGTTCCAGCTCCGCACCTTCGACGAGGACGTCGTGGAGGCCGTGCTGTCCCTCGTCGGGCCGGGCACCCACAGCGTGGTCGGCCTGGAACTGCGCCAGCTCGGCGGCGCCCTGGCCCGCCCGCCGAAGACGCCCAACGCCGTCGCCCACGTACCCGCACCGTTCCAGGTGTACGCGGCCGGCGTGCTCGGCACCGGCGCCGACGACGACGTCCTCGCCGCCCAGGCCAAGGTCGTGGCGACCTTCGAGCCCTGGTACAGCGGCACCCGCATGCTCAACTTCATGGCCGG
The DNA here is from genome assembly GCF_040611255.1 of Kitasatospora sp. NPDC002965. NCBI lineage: Bacteria > Bacillati > Actinomycetota > Actinomycetes > Kitasatosporales > Streptomycetaceae > Kitasatospora > Kitasatospora sp. NPDC002965. The sequence goes on from NZ_JBEXNT010000089.1 coordinate 33,606, forward strand.
CATCGCCCACACCGACCCCGCGTACGTCCGCGAGGCCTACACCGCCGACGCCTACGAGCGGCTGGTCGCCCTCAAGACGGCCTGGGACCCGGCCAACGCGTTCCGCTACAACCACAACATCCCGCCGGCGCACACCGCCTAGCACCGCAGGGGGCCGGCCCGAGCTGCGGGCCGGCCCCCTCGCACCTCCCCCGTCCTCGCGACCCACGGAGACCCAGATGCCCCAGCAGCCCGAGACCTTCGACGCCCACCAGGACATGGTCGCCCTGCTCCAAGGGGCGTGGCGGGCCCGCGCCATCCACGTCGCCGCCGAACTCGGCATACCCGACCTGCTGGTCTCGGGCGAGCGCACCGTCACCGAACTCGCCGAACTCACCGGCACCCACGCCCCCACCCTGGGCCGCCTGCTGCGCGCCCTCACCACCTACGGGGTGTTCCACCGCCTCCCGGACGGCCGGACGTACGCCCAGTCCCCGCTCTCCGCCGTCCTGGTGAGCGAACCCGGCAACCCCGAGTCCACCGACGCCCGCTTCATGGCCGCCAACTGGCACTGGGCCGCCTGGGGCGACCTGCTGCACTCGGTGCGCACCGGCGAGTCCTCCTTCGAGGTCGCCAACGGCGGCGTCTCCTTCTGGGAGCTCACCAAGACCGACCCGGACGCCAAACAGCGCTTCAACGCCGCCATGAGCGCCGTCTCCGTCGCCGAGAGCACCGCCGCCGCGCGCGCCTACGACTTCACCGCCGCCCACCACGTCGTCGACGTCGCCGGCGGCCTCGGCAGCCTCCTCGCCGCGATCCTCACCGAGAACCCCGCCCTCCGCGGCACCATCCTCGAACGCCCCGAGACCGTCCCCCTCGCCGAGGACCTCCTCGCCGCCTCCGGCGTCGACGGCCGCTACGAGGTGGTGGCCGGCGACTTCTTCGACTCCGTCCCGCCCGGCGCGGACGTCTACACCATCAAGCGCGCCCTGCACGACTGGGACGACGACACCATCGTCCGCATCCTGGAACGCATCCGCGAGGCCATGCGCCCCGACTCCACCCTCCTCGTCATCGAGGGCATGGTCGACGAGGAGTCCGACCAGGAGGCCCTCTTCCGCGGCCTCCTCCTCACCGTCCTGGTCGGCGGCCAGGACCGCCCCGAGTCCGACTACCGCACCCTCGCCACCCGCGCCGGCCTCCTCGTCACCCGCACCATCCGCATCACCGACACCCTCCGCATCCTCGAAACCCGCCTCCCCTGACCCCCGGAACCCCATCCCCACCCCCACCCACGGCCCGGACCCACCCCGGGCCGCGGGTGAACACCACTACGGGCAGTTCTCACCGAACTTCACGGCCTTCAACGTCACCGGCTGTCCCGTCAACGCAGCACCGGGCGCCGGATCCTGGGAGCACACCTTCCAGTTGGAGACGACCAGCACCATCCGGTTCTGGGGGCCGGCGTCCTTCGCGACGATCGATGTCGCCTTGTCCAGGGAGTCATGCACCACGGATACGGCCTTGCCGATGAACTCAGGCATCGTGGCCCCGGCCTTCGCCGGACCGCTCGCTCCCTGATCCTGCGCGGGACACTGCTCGTCCAGCTTCACCGCACCCATGTCGACCTTCACACTCGTGGCTTGCTCGCCGGGGGCGGGCGCCTGGGTGCAGACCTTCCAGTTCCGGTCGGAGATTTGGTTTCGAGACCGTCCGAGCGCATCGTGGCTGGTGAGCAGGTAGAAGCCGGCCTTCTGGGCGGCATCCTGGGCAGACTGCAGCCCCATGCCGACAAAGGAGGGCAGGGAAGAAGTGGAAGCGGCGGGAGGCACAGCGACTGGGGTGACAGCCGGCGTTCCTGCGGCAACGCTTCCTGTCGCTGCCTCAGCGGCGTTGGAAACGGTCGTGGAAGTGCCATCGGCCGTCACGGGGTCACAAGCAGTCAGACTCAGAAGGGTCAACCCTGCGGCAGCGACGGCGAGGGTGGTGCGGCGCATGAGTTCCCCAGAAGTGCGAGTGGCGTGGTGAGGGGACCGTATCGACGACCGCCGGGAGCGCGAGGTGACGTGACGGACCTGTGACCGGGCCGTGCCCTACCCGCCTCTGCACGACACGAGGGTCGAGGGCCATCGATCGCGGGGCGCGACCCGATGGCCGGGAGCTCGACTTGACGCGCCGTCCGCTCCTGGGCCACGCTCCTCTTGCGTCGATCCGCGTCGGCGCGGCGGTACGACACCTGGACTCCCAAATCCGGGTGGCCTCCAAGGGGGCACTGCGACCCAACCGGCGATCCGGGCGGTGAATGTTCGTGCTGCTGCAAGACGTGGCAGGCGCCACGGAGCACACCCCGTCAACTGACGGCAGTTCCCTCCGTGGGCGGGCGACAGTTCTGACCTTCCGGCGTCGCGCCGCTGAAGCCGTCGCAGCAACTCGGCTGCACGGCGGTGTCACGATGGGCAAACCCAGTGACCGAGCACATTCCGCTCTTCCGCGAGCCGCACAACCTCCAGCCCCGTATCGAACTCCCCGCCCAGGCCGATCACGACCTCGAGGCTCTCAGCATCACCCGCCGGCCGCTGCCGCTGCCGGAGATGCCAGCCACCGCCGCGCTGCGGAAGGTCGCGATGCGGCTGGAGAGGAACCCGCGCACCAACCTCGACGAGGACGCCCGCAAGGCCGCCGCAGCCCTGCAGGTCGAGCCCGAGCGGGCCGCCCTGCTGGTCACCACGCAGCCCAACGGTGTCTCGCTGCTCAGCGAGGTGGCCGTTCCAGGTGGTGCCCTGGATGTGATCGAATGCCGGGCCTGGGCCCGGATGCTGTTCCCGCTCTACCAGCCGCGCATCGCGGCCCTGTCCCTGTCCGTGCCGGCTCCCCGTCTGCTGGATGATCACGACGGGAACGGTCACCCGCTCGCCCAGGCCCAGTGCGAGTTCTCCTCCCCGAAGGAGCTCGCCGAGCTGGTCCGCGAGACGGTGGTCAGCACGCTGAACACCCCGAAGTCCGACTACTCGGACTCAATCATGCAGCGCGGCGTGTCCGAGCCGCTCCTGGTCATCCTGGTCCGGGTCACCTTCACGGACGGCTCGCCCTCCCGCGTGCTGCCCGTCGTCGTGGACGGCATCTCCCGCCTCTCCTCCGCCGCAAAGACCCGCACCGCCCGGAGTAACGAGGGCACCGGCGACGCCGTGGTCGAGGACCTCCTGCGCGACCCCAACAGCCTCCGCCGCGCGGTGCGGGACGAGGTCGTCACCTACAACACCGCCTACCAGCGCGGACTGACCGACCAGGTCGTTCGCGTCGGCCAGGCCACGACCGTGCCCGTCCGCCTGGTCGTCGGCGCCCACAACGGCAACACCCCGGAGGCCGGCCAGTGACCACGCAGACCACGACGGTGGACTCATTCACCCCGGAGAGCACCTTCTCCTTCGTCACGATGGTGGAGAACCTCGTGGCCGGTGAGCACCTCGAGAAGAACCCCTGGACCCAGGACGCGATGTGGCACAACATCGCCAACCAGGTCATCGACGGGCTGGTCGCCCGCGGTGTGCTGACCCGCGTCCAGGGCGGCATCGTCACCGGGGTCACGCCGCTCGCCGACCTCCCCGACCTGATCGGTTGCCCCGACGCATCCCCCGTCTGGCGCGCGATCTACACCACCCACCGCCTCACCAGCGGTGCCGCGTTCCGCGCGGCCAAGGCCGAGATCCGCAACATCATGGCCCGCCGTGCCGTCACGACCAAGCAGTTCAGCTTCATGCTCGGCGTCATCGTCGACCGGGACATCCGCAAGGCCAAGAGTCGCAAGGAGAAGGGAAACCACAAGCCTGCCTCTCTGCAGACCGCCCGCAACGCCTTCGGGGACGGCGGCTATCTCACCGACACCGTGGTCGGCGGCGCCTGGACGCCGATCTACAAGGCGCCCACCGAGCTGCTGGAGATGGCGCTCGCCGGGGACGCCGCGGCCCGGACCACGCTGATGATCGGCGGCGGATACGCACTGATCATGGATGGTTACCTCACCCGGGACCGTGAATCCAAGTTCTACGAGGGCACCACCCCCTACCGGGGCATCCCGCCGGTGATCCTCAGCGACCTGGCCAGCCACCCGCACGGCCTGCGGATGCTCGCCACCGCGTGGTCGGGGTGGGACCCGGAGCAGCCCACCCACGAGTACAACATCCCCGACATCAGGGATGACGGCAGCGTCGTCATCGCGGGGTCGACCGCCGAAACCCTCCAGGCGGTGCGGCTGACCGAGGGCCGGCTCTTCACAATCGCCAGCCCCGGCAAGGCGATGGCCGGGTCACTCAAGCAGCAGGAGAACCGTCGCGGTCGGAACCTCGCCGACAGCCCCGAGGCCCGCGACCGCGTCAACCGGGAGCGTCTCGCGTTCGCCCTGGAGATCGCCATGGACGCCGGCGCTGAGCTCAGCGCCTCCACGGTCTCCCCGCCGCCCCATCCCTTCGGAACCCACGACGAGTGGAAGAAGGCTCGGGACGCCGCACTCCAGGTCTACGCCACGCTCGTGAAGAACGAGCCCGACACCCAGGCCGGCTTCATCGACAGCGCTGACCCGGACAGCGACGAGGACGAGTCGTACTAGTCACAGAACCCGGCGCTCACTGACAATGGCGCCGGCCGGCACTCTGCCGACCGGCGCCCATTTTTCACCGAGCGAGCTCGCCCGCTGCCGTCAATCGATGCAGTCAAAAGCCCCGCAGCGTGTTCGCTGCGGGGCATTTCTTCTGTGGGCGCGGACGGTTTCGAACCGCCGACATCTGCTTTGTAAGAGCAGCGCTCTACCACTGAGCTACGCGCCCCTGGTCGTGGGCCTGTGGAGGGCGCACGACGAGTGCCCAGAGTACCTGGTCCGCGCGGTGGTGTGGTGCAGGTGCTCGGTGGGTGGGACGGGTGGGGTGCCGGTCGGGTGGGGTGATCGGGAACAATGGGCGGTGGATCAGCTGTCGGAGCAGGGAGCGCACAGTGAGGGTGGCCGGCGGAGGCGGGCGGGGGCGGCGGTGGCCGGGGGGTGTGATGGCCGAGGCTCTGGTGCTGCCGCTGGTGGTCGCGGGCGTGCTGGGGGCGGCCGGGGCGGCGTCGTTCGGGACCGGCGGGGGCTGGTGGGGGCGGCGCGGCGGTGACGGGGCGCGGTCGGACGCCCGGGCGGCCCGGGACGCGGCGCAGCAGGCGTTCTACGAGGTGGACTCGGCCCAGCGCGAGGTGCGGCTGGCGGTGGAGACGGTGCGCGCGGTCGGGGACAGTGCGACGGCCCGGCGGGCGGTGTCGGACTTCGAGGCGATCTCCGGCCGGGTGGACCAGGTGACCGTCAACTACCTGGCGGCTCTGGACGCGCACGACCTGGACGCGGAGGAGCTGGAGTCCGGCGCGGCGGCGCGGGCCAGGAACCAGTTGAACGACGTGAAGGGGCAGCTCGGCTCGGCGCTGGCGGAGCTGAACGACTTCCTGCGGAAGCTGCAGCCGTCGCTGGACCGGGCCGAGTCGCAGTTGATGCGGGTGGCGCCGGCGGTGGAGCAGGCCAAGCACGCGCTGCTGGCGGCGAGCAACGCGCTGGAGGCGGTGCGCGGCGCGGGGCTGCGGGCGGACGACCTGGCGGCGCGGCTGGCCGAGCTGGCGCCGGAGCTGGGGCGGCTGAACGAGGGCGCGGGCCGGCACGGCGTGGAGGCGACCCTGCAGCGCGCGGAGCGGGTGAAGGAGCGCGCGGAGTCGATCGCGGCGGACGCGGAGCAGCTGCCGGAGCGGGCTCGGGAGATCGACCGCCGGGTGGCCAGCCTGCGGACCAGGATCCAGGCGCTGGAGACCAAGGCGGAGACGGTGGAGCCGGCGCTGAGCGAGTTGCGCCGGCGGTTCACCATCGCGTGCTGGCAGGACCTCCAGCGGGTGCCGGACCAGGTGGTGGAGGCCCGGCGGGCGGCCGAGGGGAAGCTGGCCGAGGCCGCACGGGCGCGCGACGAGCAGCGGTGGCCGGACGCGACGGCCGCGCTCGGCACGGTGCGGGCCCTGCTGGAGACGGCGGACGGCTCGGTGGTCGCGGTGAACGAGCGGCTGCGGCAGCTGAACGAGGTGCAGCACGACCCGAGCCGGGAGATCGAGCGCACCCGGTTCGCGCTGCGGGACGCGCAGCGGCTCGCGATGGCCGGGCGCCAGGCGCCCGACCCGCGGCACGCGGCTCCGCTGGACGCCGCGGTGGCGCGGCTGGACCGGGCGGCGGTCGAGCTGGAGGAGGCCGGGCGGCATCCGGACTACTGGCGGTTCCTGACCGAGCTGGCCGCGGTGCGGGAGACGGCGGCGAACGTGGTGGAGCTGATCCGCGGCGACCTGGGCGGACAGCGGTAGCAGCCGGGGGAAGGCCGGAAGTCTGGAGCGCAGGGCCGAGAGCCGGGAGCCGAAGGCCGGAATGCGCGGACACGGGCGCCCGGACGCGGACCCCGGCTACGCTGCGGGGTATGCCACGCTACGACTTCCGCTGCCGCTCCTGCGGGGCCACGTTCGAACTCCGCCGCACGATGGCCCAGGCCAACGACCCCGCGGTCTGCCCGCAGGGCCACGAGGACACCGTCAAGCTGCTGTCGGCCGTCGCCGTGACCGGCGCGGGGTCGTCCGGTGGCGCGCCGCCGCAGGCCTCCGGCGGGGGCGGCTGCTGCGGCGGCGGATGCTGCGGCTGAGGAACACCGCCTCTGATCGGACCGGTGCCGACGGTGACGCGACCGTCGAGGCCGGGACGGCGGCCGTCGAGCCGATCGACGTCGAGCCGATCGAGGCCGAGCTCGTC